>JAXITB010000037.1:0-12898 GCA_034680305.1 Polaromonas sp.
GGTTTGTGGCTTGTTGGCGCCGTCGGCCGGCGACGTTCGGCTCCAGGGGCGCTCCATCCCCCGACTTTAGCCCCATGAGATCGCGCGCCCGGGCTTGGCGCGCAGCTTCCAAAACAGTCAGCTGTTTGCCGGACTCTCGGTGGCCGACCATTTGCGCTGCGCGGCTCTGGTCAGGCTGGCCCCGAAGGCGGGTGGTTGGCGCGGGCTGCTGGGTTCGCTGCAAAGGGTCAGTGGTCTGCAGGCGCGCATTGACGGCTTGCTGCAGGCGCTCGATTTGCAGGGCTGCAGCCAGTGCCTGGCCAGCGAACTCAGTTATGCGCAGCAGCGGAGCTTGGAGCTGGGCCTGGTCCTGGCCAGTGAGCCCGAAGTCATTTTGCTTGACGAGCCCACGGCCGGCATGAGCCGCAGCGAGACGGAGCAGTTCATAGAACGCATTCGGCAGCTCACAAGGGGGCGCTCTATCCTGCTGGTCGAGCATGATCTGTCGGTCGTCGATGAACTGGCCGACGAGGTGGCTGTGCTGCACGAGGGCCGTGTGCTCGCCCAAGGCACGGCCGCTGAACTTCGCACCGATGCACAGGTGCAGGCCGTTTACCCGGGGCTGGGCCAAGGAGCCCAGAAGTGCTAAGGGTTGAAGGTCTTTGCGTCAGCCATGGCAGTGTGCAGGCGGTGCGTGGGCTGAGCTTTGAAGTGCGTCCGGGGCAAGTGGTCGCGGTGCTCGGGCGCAACGGCTCGGGCCGCTCCAGCCTGGCGCAGGCCCTGATGGGTCTGGTGCCTTCCCAGGGGCGGGTGCGTTGGCTGGAAACCGATCTGCTGGGCCTGGCGCCTCACCAGATTGCGCGTTTGGGCGTGGGCTATGTGCCGGAGACCCGCGATGTCTTTCCCCTGCTGACCGTGCAACAGAACCTGCAGCTGGGCTTGGCCGGTGGCAAGTCGCGCGATCGCATCGACTGGGCTTATGCGCTGTTTCCCCAGCTGCACGCACGCCAGGCGGCGCTGGCCGGTGTCTTGTCGGGCGGTGAGCAGCAAATGCTCAGCCTGGCGCGCGGTCTGTTGGCTCAGCCAAGCCTACTCATCGTTGACGAGCCGGCCGAAGGGTTGGCGCCGCAGTTGGTGCAGGTCGTCGGCCGGGTGTTGCGCGAGC
Source organism: Polaromonas sp. (assembly GCA_034680305.1). Lineage (GTDB taxonomy): Bacteria > Pseudomonadota > Gammaproteobacteria > Burkholderiales > Burkholderiaceae_C > Polaromonas. Next base: position 1,145 of record JAXITB010000037.1, read on the forward strand.
AGGCCGAGCAAGGCACTGCCATTGTGCTCATGGAGCAAAAGCTTGACCTGGTCCCATCACTGGCTGACCGGGTGATGGTGCTCGGCCGGGGGGAGCTGGTCTTTGATGGCACGCCCGAGGCGCTGCACCGCGCGCCACACGTGCGCCGCGCCTGGCTGGAAAGCTAAAGCATCCCAATCTGCGGGGGCTTGATCAAACCTTTGGCCCTCAGGTGTCGGCCCTGCTCAAGGCCTTGCGCCTCGCACGGGATTTGGTAGAAACCCCAGTCTCGATGATTCCCCAGCAGCATCGCATGTTGGCTGGCTTCGGCTAGCATGTCCAGCTCCAAAGGGTGGGCGCCGTTTGCGATCACCCCCGATCTTCAAGAAAGGCATTTTTCATGAGCGCTGTCTCTGTGACCATCAACGGCAAGGCTGCCACGGTCAACGTGGATCCGGCCACGCCCCTGCTTTGGGTCTTGCGCGAGAACTTGCAACTGACCGGCACCAAGTTCGGCTGTGGCATCGCCCAATGCGGCGCCTGCACGGTCCACGTCAACGGCGAAGCCACACGGTCTTGCGTGACCCCGCTGTCGGCGGTTGCTGGCAAGTCGGTCACCACCATTGAGGGCCTGTCGCCTGATGGCAGTCACAAGCTGCAAAAAGCCTGGGTGGCTGAGCAGGTGCCCCAGTGCGGTTACTGCCAGTCGGGCCAGATCATGCAGGCGGCCACCTTGCTGGCCAAGACCAAGAACCCCAGCCGCGAGCAGATCGTGCAGCACATGAACGGCAACATCTGCCGCTGTGGCACCTATCAGCGGATCGTCAAGGCCGTGCAACGCGCCGCCAAGGAGGCTTGAACCATGAACGCACCGCATACCCCAGAGGCCTTGATCACAGGTCTGAAGCGCCGCGAATTCCTGGCCGGAGGCCTGAGTTTTTCGATTGTCTTGGGCGCTGGCCTGACCGGCAGCGCCGACCCGGCGCAGGCCCAGGCCGCCTCAAGCGGACTCAAGCCCAATGTCTGGGTCACCATCGGCACCGATGATTCGGTGGTGGTGATGACGCCCACCGGCGAGATGGGGCAGGGCACGACCACTGCTTTGCCCATGATTTTGGCCGAGGAACTCGATGCCGACTGGTCCAAGGTCCGCATTGAATACGCGCCGCCCAATCCGCGTGTCTATGGCAACCCCCACCCCCTGCTCAATGGCGGACAGGCCTCGCTGGCCAGCATCGCCATTCCGGGCTATTTCACCCCGCTGCGCATCGCCGGCGCCCAGGCCCGGCGCGTGCTCCTGAATGCGGCAGCCGGACGCTGGGGCGTCCCGGTGGGTGAGTTGAGCACCGACTCCGGTGTGGTGATTCACGCGGCCAGCGGCCGGCGTTTGCGCTATGGCGAGATTGCCGCTTTTGCCACCGTGCCGGCCGAGCTGCCGGCGGTGACCGTGGCCGAACTCAAAAAGCCCGAGCAGTACAAGCTCATCGGACGCGTCGACCTTGGTCGTAACGACGTGCTGTCCAAAGTGAACGGACAAGCCAAGTTCGGTATCGATGCGATGGTGCCCGATATGGTTTACGCCACCGTGCTGGAGGCCCCCATGGACGGCGCCCGCCCGGATTCGGTCAATACGGCCGAGGTCATGGCAGTGCCTGGCGTTATTCAGGTGATGGCCATGCCCTTTGGCGTAGCGGTGCTGGCCAACTCGGTGCAAGCCACGCGCATTGCACGCAATGTGCTCAAGGCCAAGGTCACTTGGAACACCTCCGAGACCCGCTTGAATGCGGTCAATTTCGACTCGGACAAGGCCAAGGAAGAGTACGCCCGCAATGGCCGATCGGCCGAAGCCAAAGCCATGAGCGCTTACAAGAAGGGCGAGGCCGATCAGGCCCTGGCCTCGGCGGCTCGCGTGATCGAGGCCACTTTTTGGTCTGAGCACACTTATCACGCTCAAATGGAGCCCATGAACTGCGTGGCCCGGGTGGCGGCCGATGGCCAGTCGGCCGAGGTCTGGGTGGGCACGCAAGCGCCCGCTCTGGCCGTTGGCGCCGCCGCGGGGGTGCTCAAGACAACCCCGGACAAGATCCGTTTGAACCAACTTCTGCTCGGCGGCGGCTACGGGCGCCGCATCACGCCAGACATCATTGCCCAGACCGTGGCCATTGCCAATGCCAGCAAAAGGACGGTCAAGCTCATCCTGACCCGCGAGGACGACCTGGTCGCGGCCCGTCCGCGTCCAATGACTCACCATGTGCTGCGTGCTGGTCTGGATGCGCAAGGCAAGCTGGTGGGCTGGAAGCACCGCATCGTTGCTGAAAACGTGGACGCGGTGGCCGCGCCACCCCGCTTTGCAGCCACGGGCGGCAAGGACTACATCGGCTGGCAGGGCTCTGACCTACCCTACTACAGCATTGCCAACTGGGCCTCCGAGGGCGTGCGTGAGCTTCGCGGCATGCGTGTGCACGCATTTCGCGGCATTGGCGCGGGGCACAACAAGTTCGCCATTGAGTCCTTCCTCGATGAGGTGGCTCTGGCCCGCAAGATGGACCCGTTGGCCCTGCGGCTGGAACTGACCCAGGACAGCCCGCGCGCCCGCGCAGTGATCGAGGCGGTGGCTGAGATGTCGGACTGGAAGCGCAAGCGCCAGGGCCGCGCCTTGGGCTTGGCCTTTGCCGACTATCACGGCACGGTGGCCGCTGGCGTGGCGGAGGTCTCGGTCGACCGCAGCACCGGCCAGATCAAGGTGCATCAGTACTGGACAGCAGCTGACCCGGGGTTGGTGATCCAGCCCGAGAGCGTGCTCGGGCAGCTCGAAGGCGGTGCGGTCTATGGCCTGTCGGTGGCGCTGCTTGAGGAGCTGACCATCAAGGGCGGTGCGGTGCAGCAGACCAACTACAACGACTACCCGGTGCTGCGCATGGCCGATATGCCCGAGATCCACACGCGGCTGGTCAAGTCGAACGCAGCGCCCACCGGTATGGGCGAGGCTGGTGTGGGGCCGGTGGCACCGGCCATCGCCAATGCGGTGGCGCAGCTGACGGGGCGTCGTCCGCGTGAGCTGCCCATGTCGCCGGCGCGCGTCAAGAAGGTTCTGGCCTGAGTCAACGACCTTGCCGATGAGAGCGCTGAGGCGCTTTCATCGGACACGCCTTGGCTTGCTTGATGGCGCCGTTGGGTCGGCCGGACATGGCGCTGGTCGGCCCGAAGGTGCGCCATTGGGACAAACGCCCGGGTCTGTGGCTCAGATTCAGCGGGATCTTTGCCTACAATGCATTGAATCGAACGACCGTACTTATTTGGTCGTTTCCTCCCGGCGCCAGGGCGAGCGTTCGCCCTGAGATTTCAGACCCATGAAAGGCGATGGCATGACAGCACGCTATGAGTTGCACGGCACCGTGGCCGTGATCACCCTGGACAACCCACCGGTCAACGGCTTGGGCTATGCCACCCGCCTGGCCATCACGGCAGGCTTGCAGCAGGCCAATGAGGACCCGGCGGTCCGGGCCATCGTCATCACCGGCGCTGGCAAGGCGTTTTCGGGCGGCGCCGACATCCGCGAGTTCGGCAAGCCGGCAGCGCTGGCCGAACCCAATTTGCTCAGTGTGATCCGGGCCTGCGAGCTTTCGGATAAACCGATCGTGGCCGCTTTGCATTCGGTGGCCATGGGCGGAGGGCTGGAGTTGGCGCTTGGTTGCCACTACCGCATTGCAGCGCCTGGCTGCTCGGTGGCGTTGCCCGAAGTCAAGCTCGGACTGATTCCCGGTGCGGGCGGCACACAGCGTCTGCCTCGGGTGCTGGGTGTGGAAGCGGCGCTGAACATGATCGTCAAGGGCGACCCCATCAAGAGCGAGGTGCTGGCCAGTTTGCCCGGTCAAAAGCTCTTCGATCGAATGGCCGACTCGCCCCAAACGCTGCTGGCGCAGGCTGTCGCGCTGGCCCAGGAAGTGGCCGATGTGCGGCCCTTGCCTCTGGTGCGGCATTTGCCTTGCAAGCACCCCCAGGGCGATGCTTTTTTCCAGTTCGCCCGCAATACGGTCGGTGCCATGGCGCGCAACCTGCCGGCCCCGCTCAAATGCGTCGACGCGTTGGAGGTCGCCACCCGCAGCCGCTTTGAAGAAGGCATGAGCCGCGAGCGTGAGATGTTCATCAACCTGATGTGGACGCCACAATCGCGGGCGCTGCGGCACCTGTTTGCGGCCGAGCGCGCCGCCGCCAAGGTGGCCGATGTGCCCGACGATACGCCCCGCCGGCCCATTGCCTCGGTGGCGGTGATCGGCGCTGGCACCATGGGTGGCGGCATTGCGATGAACTTTCTCAACGCCGGCATCCCGGTGCGTATCCTGGAGATGAAGCAGGAAGCGCTCGACCGTGGCGTGGCGACCATGCGCAAGAACTACGAGGCGCAGGTCAAGAAGGGCAAGCTCAAGCCCGAGAAATACGAAGAGCGCATGGCCTTGCTCTCGACCACGCTCGACTATGCCGATCTGGCGCAGGCCGATCTGGTCATAGAGGCGGTGTTCGAGGACCTGGGCGTCAAGGAGCAGGTGTTTGCCCAACTCGACCGGGTCTGCAAGAGCGGCGCGATTTTGGCCAGCAACACCTCGACGCTGGACGTCAACCGCATCGCCGCCTTCACAAGCCGGCCGCAAGATGTGATCGGCATGCATTTTTTCAGTCCGGCCAATGTGATGAAGTTGTTGGAGGTGGTGCGGGGTCAACACACCGGCAAGGACGTGCTGGCCACCGTGATGGCACTGAGCAAGCAGATCAAGAAGACGGCGGTGGTCTCGGGCGTGTGCGACGGCTTTATTGGCAACCGCATGATCGAACAGTACGCCAGGCAGGCGGGCTTTTTGCTCGACGAGGGCTGCACCCCGGCACAGGTTGACCGTGCGATTGAAAAGTTCGGCTTTGCCATGGGGCCGTTTCGCATGGGCGATCTGGCCGGCAACGACATCGGCTGGGCCATTCGCAAGCGCCGGTATGTGGAGCAGCCCACGCTGCGTTACAGCAAGACAGCCGACCTCTTGTGCGAGATGGGGCGCTACGGCCAAAAGACCGGCTCCGGCTGGTACGACTACCAAGCCGGCCGCCGCGACGCCATCGCCAGCGCGCAGGTGGTCGAGATGATCGAGCAGCATCGCCGCCAGCAAGGCATCACCGCTCGCAAGATCGACGACGAGGAGATCGTGCAGCGCTTGGTTTATTCCTTGGTCAATGAAGCGGCCCACATCCTGCAAGAGGGCATTGCTGCCCGGGCTGGCGACATCGACATGGTCTACATCACCGGCTACGGCTTCCCGTTCTGGCGCGGTGGCCCCATGCTCTATGCCGACAGCGTGGGCTTGTTCAATGTGGTGCAGGCCATGAAGCGCTTTGCCAAGAACCCATTGGACGACGCCACCTTCTGGCAGCCCGCCCCCCTGCTGGCCCAGCTGGCGGCCGAGGGCAAGACCTTCAACAACGCATGAGCCGGGCCCTGGCCCCAACGCAGCAGGAGTTTTCATCATGAGTCGCGCCGTCATCGTATCGACCGCCCGCACGCCCCTGGCCAAGAGCTGGAAGGGCGCCTTCAACATGACCCATGGTGCCACCCTGGGCGGCCATGCGGTGGCTCAGGCCATTGCCCGTGCCGGCATTGACGCAGCGCAGATCGAAGACGTGATCATGGGCTGCGCCAATCCGGAAGGAGCCACCGGGGCCAACATCGCGCGCCAGATCGCGATCAAGGCCGGCCTGCCGGTGTCGGTCAGCGGCATGACCATCAACCGTTTTTGCTCATCCGGTCTGCAAGCCATCGCTCTGGCGGCTCAGCGGATCATGACCGGTGAGGGCCAGGCCTATGTGGCCGGCGGCGTGGAAAGCATTTCCTGTGTCCAGCAGGAGATGAACCAACACATGCTCAAGGACCCGAGTCTGGAGAGCATGAAGCCGGCCATTTACTGGAATATGTTGCAAACCGCCGAACAGGTGGCTCAGCGCTATGGCATTTCGCGCGACCGCATGGACGAATACGGCGCAGCCAGCCAGCAAAAGGCTTGCGCGGCGCAGGCCGCTGGCCTGTTCGATCAGGAAATCGCACCCATCACCGTGACGGCAGGTATCGCCGACCCGGTCCGGGGGCTGCTGACCCGCCAGGTGGCGGTCAGCCGCGATGAGGGCACCCGCGAAGGCACCACCGCGCAGGCCCTGGCTGGCATCAAGCCCGCCCTGCCGGGTGGCAGCGTGGCTGCGGGCAACGCCAGCCAGTTCAGCGACGGCGCCGGCGCCTGCGTGGTGGTCAGCGAAGAGTTGGCCAGTCGGCAGGGGCTCCAGCCACTCGGGCGTTTTCTCGGATTTGCGGTGGCCGGTTGCGAGCCCGACGAGATGGGCATTGGGCCGGTTTTTGCGGTGCCCAAGGTGCTCTCTCGCCTGGGGCTGAAGGTCGAAGACATTGACCTGTGGGAGCTCAATGAGGCGTTTGCGGTACAGGTGCTTTACTGCCGCGACCAACTGGGTATCCCTGCCGATCGGCTCAATGTCAATGGCGGGGCCATCGCCTTGGGTCACCCCTATGGTGTCAGTGGGCAGCGGCTGACCGGCCACGCCCTGATTGAGGGCAAACGGCGCGGCGCCAAGCGGGTGTGCGTGACCATGTGCGTGGGCGGCGGCATGGGTGCGGCCGGCATCTTCGAGGTGCTTTGAGGTGGACGCTGGCCGCCGGCTGCGCGCCACGCTGGACTTCCTGCTCTACGACTGGCTGCAGGTCGAGCGGCTAGCGAGTCGGCCGCGTTTTGTCGAGCACAGCCGCGAGACCTTCGATGCCGTGCTGGAAACCTGCGAGCGCATCGCCCGCGACAAATACGCCCCCTTCAACCGCCTGGTGGACACCGAGGAGCCGCGTTTTGACGGCGAAAAGGTGATCCTTCCGCAAGCCACGCATGAGGCGCTCGCGGCCTACGTGGACTCGGGCATGATGAGCGCCTCCCAGGACCATGCGATGGGCGGGCTGCAACTGCCTTTCACGGTGGAGGCAGCAGCCAACGGGTTTTTCTCGCAGGCCTCGATCAGCATCAACACGGCCCTGCTCACAGCTGGCAATGCCAACTTGCTGATGGCCCACGGTTCGCCCCTGCAGCGCGAGGTGTTTGCCCGACAGGAGTTCGCCGGGCACTGGGCAGGCACCATGTGTTTGTCTGAGCCGCAGGCTGGCTCGTCGCTGGGCGACATCAGTACCCGCGCCACGCCCGACGGGCCGGACCACGAGCACGATCCGCTCGGGCCCCGCTATCGCCTGCGCGGCAACAAGATGTGGATTTCCTCCGGTGAGCATGAGCTGACGGAAAACATCATTCACCTGGTGCTGGCCAAGGTGCCCGACGAGCAGGGCCGACTGCCGGCCGGCGTCAAAGGCATCTCCCTGTTCATCGTGCCCAAGCACTTGGTCGACGCGCAAGGGCGCTTGAGCGGTCAGCGCAACGATGTGGCTTTGGCCGGCCTCAACCACAAGCTGGGCTGGCGTGGTACCACCAACACCTTGCTCAATTTTGGCGAGGGCCGCTATCCGGTCGATGGGCAGGCCGGTGCGGTGGGCTATCGGGTGGGCCAGTTGGGTCAGGGCCTGGCTTGCATGTTCCACATGATGAATGAGGCGCGCATTGCCATCGGCATGGCCGCCACCATGTTGGGTTTGGCTGGCTATCACGCCAGCTTGCAATACGCCCGCCAGCGCCCCCAGGGCCGCCGCCGCGCAACGGGGCAGGAGTCGGGCGGGCCGCAGGTGCCCATCATTGAGCATGCCGACGTCAAGCGCATGCTGCTGGCCCAAAAGAGTTACGGCGAGGGCTCGTTGGCGCTGCAGTTGTATTGCGCCCGCCTGGTCGATGAGCAGCGAACCGGCACGGCCGAGTCAGCCGCCCAGGCGCATGAATTGCTGGAGCTGCTCACCCCGGTGGCCAAGAGTTGGCCCAGCGAATGGTGCCTGGAGGCCAACAGCCTGGCCATTCAAGTGCATGGCGGTTACGGCTACACCCGCGATTTCCCGGTCGAGCAGTACTGGCGTGACAACCGGCTCAACATGATCCACGAGGGCACGCACGGCATCCAGGCGGCAGACCTGCTCGGCCGCAAGGTGCGCCTCAACGGGGGAGCGGCCATGGGCTTGCTCAGCCAGCGCATCGCTGCCACGGCCGGTGCCGCCCAAGGCCGCGCCGAGCTGGCCGATTTCGCTCGCGATTTGGCACAAGCCTGGCAGGCGGTGGTGTCGGCCGGTCAGGCCGCTTGGCAGGGCGACGATGCTCAGCGCGCCCTGGCCAATGCAGTGCCCTTCATGCAAGCCTTCGGGCACACGGTGCTGGCCTGGCTCTGGCTGGACATGGCGGTGCTGGCTGCCGGTCAGCCTGTCGGGCCGGCACGGACCGGCCGGCTGGCGGCGGCACAATACTTCTTCCGCTACGAACTGCCCAAGACCGGCGCCTGGCTGTCGGTGGTGAACAATCAGGACATGACCTGTGCCGATCTGACCGATGATGCGTTTTAGTTCGTCGCTCTGCAGTCAGACGGCGTTGAGCCGGCCCCGATGGACTTCGCCTAGTGCCGACTCATCGTAAGCAAACACCACTCATGACCTCCCCACATCGCCTCAAGCAACTGCAGAGCCTCATTTGGATACTGATCTACGGTGGCCTGTTGACGCTGATCATGGGTCTGTCGATCCAGCGCTTTGAGGCCGCGTTGGGGTGGGCTCTAGCCGTCGGCGGTCTGATCACGACCGCGGTCGGCCTGGTGCTGATTTTTGTCCGGGCCCGGCTCAGCGCGGACCCATCCCCCCCCAAAGAAAAAAGGAGTTGAATCCACCATGGCACGAACCATCCAGCAACTGTTTGACCTGCACGGCAAAACCGCTTTGGTGACCGGTGGCTCCCGCGGCCTGGGCCTGCAACTGGCCGAGGCCCTGGGTGAGGCGGGCGCGCACCTGGTGATCACCTCGCGCAAGGCCAAGGACCTGGAAGAGTCGGCCGATCACCTGCGTAGCCGGGGCATGGCGGTGGACTGCATCGCAGCCGATTGCGCCGACCAAGCCGACATCGAGCGTCTGGCCCAGCAGACCATGGCGCTGCGTGGGCAGGTCGATGTGTTGGTCAACAATGCCGGCGCCGCCTGGGGCGCACCGGCCGAAGACCATCCGATCGAGGCCTGGGACAAGGTGATGAACCTGAACGTACGGGGCTACTTTTTGCTCAGCCAGCAAATTGGGCGGCTGAGCATGATTCCGCGCAAGTATGGGCGCATCATCAACATCTCGTCCATCACCGGTCTGGGTGGCAACCCCAAGCCCATCAAGACCTTGGCCTACAACACCTCCAAGGCGGCGGTCATCAACTTTGGCCGCGCGCTGGCCTGCGAATGGGGCGTGCATGGCATCACCGTGAACTCGATTTGCCCCGGCTTTTTCCCCAGCAAGATGTCCGACGGTCTACTCAAGTCGATGGGCCTGGAGGAAATGGCCTCCCATGCGCCACTCAACCGATTGGGCGACGACGAGGACCTCAAGGGCATTTGCGTGCTGCTGGCCTCCGACGCGGGCAAGCACATCACCGGTCAGTGGATCGCCGTCGACGGGGGCGTGTCGGTCGTCACCGGCGGCTGAGCATGGCTGAGTCTGTTCTGACCGGTACGGCCCGATGAGCTTTGGCATCCACATCCCCTTCATTGAACACCTCGGCTTTGAGTTGCTGCGTTTTGAAGGGGGACTGTCAACCGTGCGGTACCTCCCGCTGCCCGAGCACCTGAACATCTTCGGCAAGGTTCACGGCGGCGTCTTGATGACCTTGATGGACACCACCATGGCACAAGCTGCACGCAGCGTGCAGCCTGACCACGGCGCCGTGACCATCGAGATGAAGACCAGTTTTTTCAGACCGGCCGAGGGCTGCGACGCCGTTCGGGCCGAGGGTAAGCTACTGCACCGCACCCGCACGCTGGCCTTCACCGAAGCGACCATCTACGATGCCGCCGGACAGGCCTGTGCCCACGCCACCGGCACCTTCAAGTACACGCCGCTCAAGCCGGCCCATCCGGCCTGAGTCGGCCACCCATTCATCACGCAGGACCCGTCATGCCTCAAAACCAACAGATCGTATTGGCCAGCCGGCCTCAGGGCGCAGCCAGCGCCGACAACTTTGAACTCGTCGACCGGCCCACCCCGGCTTTGGAAGACGGGCAGGTGCTGGTGCGCCACCACTACCTGAGTCTGGACCCCTACATGCGCGGCCGGATGAACGAGGGCAAGAGCTATGCGGCGCCCCAGCCCCTGGGTGAGGCCATGATCGGTGGCACGGTCGGCGAGGTGGTCGAGAGCCGTTCGCCGCGCTTTACGGTGGGTGACCAGGTCGTGGGCATGGGCGGCTGGCAGCTCTACAGCGTCGTCGACGCCGAGCAGCCCGGCGCTTTGCGCAAGGTCGACACCCGTCATGTCCCCCTGTCAGCTTATTTGGGTGCGGTTGGCATGCCTGGCGTCACCGCCTGGTACGGTCTGGTGCGCATCATCGAGCCACAGGCCGGACAGACCGTGGTGGTCAGTGCGGCCTCGGGCGCGGTGGGCAGTGCGGTCGGGGCCTTGGCCAAGGCGCGGGGCTGCCGGGTGGTGGGCATTGCGGGTGGGGCCGAAAAATGCGATTACGTGGTCAAGGAACTGGGTTTTGACGCCTGCATCGACTACCGAGCGCATGCGGACGCGGCTTCGTTGTCTAAGGCGCTCAAGCTGGCCTGCCCACAAGGCATCGATGGCCATTTTGAAAATGTGGGCGGCATGGTTTTGGACGCGGTGATGCTGCGCATGAATGCCTTTGGCCGCATCGCGGTGTGCGGCATGATCGCGGGCTACGACGGTCAGTCCCTGCCCATGGCCTATCCGCAGTTGATTTTGGTGCAGCGTTTGAAGGTGCAGGGCTTCATCGTCAGCGAACACATGGCCGATTGGCCGGCCGCGCTCAAGGAATTGGGTCAGTTGGTGGGCAGCGGCGGTTTTCGCCCGCGCGAGACGGTGGCACAAGGCCTGGCCGCTGCGCCCGAAGCCTTTTTGGGTTTGCTCAAGGGGCGCAACTTCGGCAAGCAGTTGGTCAAACTGATCTGACCCGCAGACCCTGGTCCGGCCATGACCGCCACGCATGAGGTGTTCAATCAGGCTGAGCCCCTGATCGACCGCGACCTCTTGAGCAGTGACCGGGCTCTGCAAGACACCTTGCGCCATCTGGCCCCGGCGCTTGATCAGGCGCCGCTGCAGGCGCTTGGTCGCCAGTGGGGCAGCGCCCCGATGCAGGAGCACGCCCGGCTGGCCCAGGTGCACCGACCGGTCCTGCACACCCACAGCCCGCAAGGACGGCGGCTCGATCGGGTGGCGTTTCATCCGAGCTACCACGCGCTGATGCAAGCGGCCATTGGCGCTGGCCTGCATGGCAGCGCCTGGCAGGACGCAGCGCCCCACGCTCACCTGCGCCGAGCCGCTGGCTTCATGATGTTCACGCAACTCGAGCCCTCGGTCCTGTGTCCGGTGTCCATGAGCTATGCGGTCATGCCGGCCTTGGCCGGTAACGCCGCCATTGCGTGCGACTGGGCTGCTGGCCTGGGCAGCCGGTCCTATGACCCCGAGCTCAAGGCCTGGCCGCTCAAGGCGGGCCTGACCATGGGCATGGGCATGACGGAAAAGCAGGGCGGCTCCGATGTGCGGGCCAACACCACCCAGGCCCGGCCCGATGGCTCTGACGCCTGGGGTCAGCGATTTCGGATCACCGGTCA
>JAXITB010000038.1:0-12654 GCA_034680305.1 Polaromonas sp.
CCAGCTGAGCGCCATGGCCGACAGCACCACCGCCAAGGCCAGGGTGGATGTGGCCGGCTTGTCAAAGGCCCAGCTCAGCACCGGGCCCACGAAGGCGATGGCAAACACCTCGTAGAGGATGGCTTGGAGGACGCGGCGCTGGCGAGGGGTCATGGGGGCGGGAGCGGCCCGAGTGGGGCCTAGTGCTGGAGTCTAGGGCAGACGCAAGCGCACAAAGCAACGGCATAGTCGGCATGACCGACCAGCGGCACCACCCCGGCGCGGTACTTGACCGAAGCAAGCCGGCAGCCTTCGACCTCCTCTCGGTCAGCCCCGACAAAGCCCCTCCGGAGCAGCCATGAGTCGCGCACTTTGCTGAGCTCAGTCACCCGCTTGATGCACCGCGCCTCGCCGATGCTTTGGACCCGTCACGAGCAGAACGCGCTGAAGGCGTTGAAGGGGAATTCACCTTTCATGGCCGCCAAAGTCTGAGTGGTACATGTTGGGCCGCGTGGACAAAATCCTTGTCGGTGGATAGCAAGGTGAGGTCATGGCGTCCGCACAGTTGAATGAGCAGGGCATCGATCGTGCCGACTTGCACCCCCGCTCGGCGACAGACGTTGCGCACCTCGGCCGCGGCAATGTGATCCTGGCGGTCGGGGTGAAGGAGAGGCAGGGCCTGAAACCGCGCGATGATCTCCGAAGCCGCACGGGGCCCATTGAAACCCTGAAGCAACTCCTGCAGCACCAGGCCGGTGGTCACGACGGTGTCCGCTCCAGCCAGCGCATCAGCCAAGGCCCGCACCTGCGGCTCCGCCGTCGAGCCATCACGCCGAAGCGCCAATGAACAGACGCCGGTGTCAACGAGGAGAGTCATGAACGACTACGCTCGGCCTTGTAGTCAAATCCGTCATCCCAGTCGAGCTTTCCAAAAAGCTCTGCAATCTTTTTTTGCTCCCTGCGTGCAATGAACTCCTTGAGGGCCAGCGTGACCGCCGCCCTCTTGGTCGTCTCACCGCTGAGCTCAAGAACATGCTCCAACAGCTTGGGATCTAAGGCAAGATTGGTCGCCATTTGCACCTCCTTGTGTGGGAGTCTACACAACCCTCACCCATGGAGCAAACCGTGCGTGGCTGCGGGGCCAAGCTGCCGGCCAGCTGACCCCTAGCATCAGACCGCGTTCATGTCCGCCCCAAAACCGGCCCCAGCGCCACCCCAGTCGCCGTCTTAAGCCGCACCAACTCCTCCGGCGGGCTCGATGCCACCACGCGCCCACCGGCATCGCCGCCACCGGGCCCGAGGTCCAGCACCCAGTCGGCCTCGGCGATCAGGTCGAGGTCGTGTTCGATGACGATCACGCTGTGGCCGCCGTCGACGAGTCGGTGCAGCACGTGAATGAGTTTTTCGACGTCGGCCATGTGCAGGCCCACGGTGGGTTCGTCCAGCACGTAGAGGGTGTGCGGGGCTTTCTGGCCGCGGCGGGTGATGTCGTCGCGCACTTTGCTGAGCTCGGTGACCAGCTTGATGCGCTGGGCCTCGCCGCCGCTGAGCGTCGGTGAAGGCTGGCCCAAGGTGAGGTAGCCCAGGCCCACGTCCTTGAGCAGTTGCAGCGGGTGGCCGATGTTCGGCATGGCGGCAAAGAATTCCACCGCTTCATCGACCTCCATGCGCAGCACCTCGCCGATGCTCTTGCCCCGCCAGGTCACGGCCAAAGTCTCGGGGTTGAAGCGGGCACCATGGCAGGTTTCGCACAGCACCTTCACATCGGGCAAAAAGCTCATCGCGATGGTGCGCACGCCCGCGCCTTCGCAGGTGGGGCAGCGCCCTTCGCCGGTGTTGAAGGAAAAGCGCCCCGGCCCGTAGCCGCGCGCCTTGGCTTCGAGCGTGTCGGCAAAGAGCTTGCGGATGGTGTCCCAAAACCCGATGTAGGTGGCAGGGCAGGACCGTGGGGTCTTGCCGATCGGGGTCTGGTCAACCTCCAGCACACGGTCGACGCGCTGATAGCCATCGACCGACGTGCAGCCCACCCAGACCGGGTGCTGCCCGGCTTCGTCCTTCTTGCGGCCGGCGGCGGTTGATCGCTGCGCGACAGCGGCCTGCACATTGGCCAGCAGCACCTCGCGCGCGAGCGTGGATTTGCCCGAACCCGAAACGCCGGTGACGGCCACGAGGCGATTGAGCGGCAGTTGCACATCGACGCTGCGCAGGTTGTGCAGGTGGGCGCCTTGGACGCGCAGCCAGTGTGCCGCTTCGGTGGCGGGAGGGATGCCCCCACCCCTGCCCTCCCCCAGAGGGGGAGGGGGTAAAACGGCGGCGTTGTGCTCGGCGCTGGCCTGGGCGGCTGCGTCTTTTTTGGCCTGGGCTTTTTGCGCGGCTTGCTGGGCTTTGCTCAGCGCTTTGGCAGACGTTCCCCCAACCACGCCCTCCCCCAAAGGAGCGGGTGGCAGAGCAGTCGGGTCGGTGTCACGGCGGGGGCGCAGCGGGTGACGGATCGCGTGCAGCAGGTAACGCCCGGTGAGCGAGTCGGCGCTGTCCATCAGCGCCTGCGCGTTGCCTTGAGCGACCACCCGGCCGCCGCGCTTGCCTGCACCGGGGCCGATGTCAATGATGTGGTCGGCCCGGCGTATGGTGTCTTCGTCATGCTCGACCACCACCAGCGTGTTGCCGCGTTCGCTGAGTTTGCCCAATGCGCCCAGCAAGATCTGGTTGTCGCGGGGATGCAAGCCGATGGTGGGCTCGTCGAGCACGTAGCAAACGCCTTGCAAATTGGAACCCAGCTGCGCGGCCAGACGAATGCGTTGGGCCTCGCCGCCCGACAGCGTGGGCGCGCCACGGTCGAGCGTGAGATAGCCCAGGCCGACTTCTTCCAGGAACTGCAGGCGACTGCCGATTTCAGGAACGAGGTCACGGGCAATGTCGGCCTCGCGCCCGCTCAATTGCAAAGCACTGACCCAGGCGCGCACATCGCTGACCGACAGGCGAGCCACGTCGGTGATGGACCAGGCCTGACCGTCAGCGCTGCGCAGGCGCACCGAACGCGCCTGCGCGTTGAGCCGGGTGCCACTGCACGAGGCGCAGACCTGCTCGCTGACGTCATCGAGATCAGGCTCGGCAAAGCTTTGTTCGCGGCCTTTGGCGTCGTCATCGCGCACCGAGTCATCGAGTGCACGTCGCTGCTCACGGCTCAGGGCCACGCCGGTGCCCACGCAGTCGGGGCACCAGCCGTGCTTGCTGTTGTACGAAAACAGCCTGGGGTCAAGCTCGGGATAAGAGGTCGAACACACCGGACAGGCTCGCCGCGTGGAAAAAGCATGCAGCCGCCCGATGCCCTGGGTGGGCAGACCGTCCTGCATGGCCTGAGCCAGGCCATCGAGGGGGGCCAGCACATGCACCACGCCCTTACCGTGTTCGAGCGCGGTCTTGAGCGCCTGTCTGAGCGCCGCCTCTTGTGCGGGCTGCACCGTCAGATCGGCCACCGGCAACTCGATGGTGTGCTCCTTGAAGCGGTCGATGCGGGGAAAACCGGTGGTCGGCAGGAACTGCCCATCGACCCGCAGGTGGGTGTAGCCGCGCGGCCGCGCCCAGTCGGCCAGTTCGGTATAGACGCCCTTGCGGTTGATCACCAAGGGAGCAAGCAAGCCGATGTGCTGACCCCGGTAATGCTTGAGCAACTGGGCCGCGATGCTGTCACTGCTTTGGGGCATGACGGCCGCGCCGTCTTTGACGCAGTGCTGGATGCCCAGCTTGACGTAGAGCAGTCGCAGGAAATGCCAGACCTCGGTGGTGGTGCCGACGGTGGACTTGCGCCCGCCACGCGACAGGCGCTGCTCGATGGCCACGGTGGGCGGAATGCCGTAGACCGCGTCGACCTCAGGCCGCCCGGCCGGCTGCACGATGCTTCGGGCATAAGCGTTCAGGCTCTCGAGGTAGCGCCGCTGGCCTTCGTTGAACAAGATGTCAAAGGCGAGCGTTGATTTGCCGGAGCCCGAAACGCCGGTGACCACGTTGAACTTGCCGCGCGGAATGTCCACGCTCAGACTCTTGAGGTTGTTCTCGCGGGCATTGACGATCTGGATGGCGTTGGGTGCCTGAGTCCGATGTGCACCCTCTCCCTGATTTACTCCCTCCCCCTCTGGGGGAGGGTTGGGGTGGGGGCTGGCCGTGGTCTGCATGGGAGGCTGTGCTTGCACACGACTGCCCTGACCCCTGCCCTCTCCCAGAGGGAGTAAGACAGGGGGAAGGTCGTATCCGACGGTTTTTTCAGCCACACCATACAGCTCGCCCATGGCCTGCGCATACTCACGCAAAGCCTGCGCGGTGTGCGAACTCGGATGCTGGCGCAGGTCTTCCGGCGTGCCTTCGGCCACGATCAGGCCGCCGGCTTCACCGCCCTCGGGGCCGAGGTCGATCACCCAGTCGGCCGCGCGGATCACGTCGAGGTTGTGCTCAATGACGATGAGCGAATGACCAGCCTCCAACAGTTTGCGCAGCGCGCGCATCAGTTTGGCGATGTCGTCAAAGTGCAGGCCGGTGGTCGGCTCGTCCAGCAGGAACAGGGTGCCACGGTGCTGACGCAGGGCCAGCGGCTGACGGCTGGCACTGGCTGGCGCCTTGCTCGACTTGGCCTGGCCTTCTCCCTTGCCGGCCAGAAAACCCGCCAGCTTCAGGCGCTGTGCCTCGCCACCCGACAAGGTCGGTACCGGCTGGCCCAGTTTGACGTACTCCAGTCCCACATCAATGATGGGCTGCAGGGCCCGCAGCACATCGCGGTCATGGCGAAACACCTCGCAGGCCTGGCTGACCGTCAGCTCGAGCACCTGGTCGACGCTCAGGCGCAGCATCTGCCCATCGGTGAGCGGGCGTTCGATCCGCACCTCCAGAATCTCGGGGCGGTAGCGCTTGCCGTCGCAATCGGGGCAGCGCAGGTAGACGTCTGACAAAAACTGCATCTCCACATGCTCGAAGCCCGAACCACCGCAGGTCGGGCAACGTCCGTCACCACTGTTGAAGCTGAATTTGCTCGCTGTGTAGCTGCGCTCGCGGGCCAAGGGTGCGTCAGCGAACAATTCGCGAATCGCATCCCAGGCGCCCACATAGCTGGCTGGGTTGGAACGGGCCGTCTTGCCGATGGGCGACTGGTCCACAAACACCACATCGTTGAGGTGATCGGCGCCGAGCAGGCGGTCATGCTCGCCCGGCGTCTCGGTGGCCTTGCCGAACTGCCTGAGCAAAGCCGGCGCGAGGATGTCCTGCATCAGGGTGGACTTGCCCGAGCCGCTGACACCGGTCACGCACACCAGTCGCTGCAGTGGAAACTCGACGCTGATGTTCTTGAGGTTGTGGCCGCGCGCGCCCTCCAGAATCAGCCGGGGCGTGTGGTCGCTGACCGCGCGTTTGAGTCCCATGCCCACCTGCTTGCGCCCACCCAGGTAGGCGCCGGTGAGGGTGTCGGCTTGGCGCATGCCCGCAGGCGTGCCGTCAAAGACGATGGTGCCGCCCTTCTCGCCCGGGCCTGGCCCCATGTCGATCATGCGGTCGGCGGCCAGCATCACCGCCGGGTCGTGCTCGACCACCACCAAGGTGTTGCCGGCATCGCGCAGGCGATGCATGGCCTGGGTGATGCGGCCCATGTCGCGCGGGTGCAGGCCGATGCTGGGCTCGTCCAGCACGAACAGGGTGTTGACCAGCGAGGTGCCCAGGGCGGTGGTCAGGTTGATGCGCTGCACCTCGCCACCCGACAGGGTGCGGCTCTGGCGGTCCAGCGTGAGGTAGCCAATGCCCACATCGCACAGGTATTTGAGGCGCGTCTGGATTTCTTCGAAGAGCAGCTTGAGGGCTTGTCGCTCACCCTCTCCCCCTGGGAGGGGATTGGGGTGAAGGCTTTCGCCGACCGAGGCCGCCTGCCCCCACCCCTGCCCTCCCCCAGTGGGGGAAGGAGTGAAAGCGGGCCCACCTTCGGATGAGGAGGGAGCAAGATCGGGTCCTTCTTCAGAGACAGAGGGAGCAGGCCCTCCAGGCGGCAAGGAGGTGAGCGCTCGCCCGTCCGCAAATGAAGCGACAGGAGAAAGTGGCTGCGCCCCGGTTGAGGAAGAAGCCAGGGAAAGGACGCTGGCCTCGGCAGGTATTGCCCCCTCTCCCCCTGGGAGAGGGCTGGGGTGAGGGCTGGCCTGTGCCAAAAGATCAAAAAACCGCCTGAGCTTGTCAATCGGCAGCTGCATCAGATCGTGCAAACTCAGCCCGGGCAAGGCTTCGAGTTGCTCGCGGCTCCAATGCACACCGACAGGCATGAAGCGCTGCTCGGGCAACAGCACTGCGTCCGCGGCAGCCTTGGAGCCCAGGCGCCACAGCAGGGCCTCGGTCTTGAGCCGAGCGCCGCCACACACGGTGCAGGGCGTGTAGCTGCGGTACTTGGACAGCAGCACACGAATGTGCATCTTGTAAGCCTTGCTCTCCAGGTACTCAAAAAAGCGCCGAACGCCAAACCACTGCTTGTTCCACTGACCCTTCCACTGCGGCGAGCCATTGATCACCCAGTCCTGTTGCGCCTGGGTCAGCTTGTACCAAGGCGTGTCGCGCGGAATGCCGGCGGCCTCCGCGTGGCGCATGAGGTCGTCCTGCGCCTCCGACCAGGCCGGCGTCTGCATGGGCTTGATCGCGCCGGCGCGCAGCGTGAGCTTGTCATTGGGGATGACCAAACCAAGGTCGACGCCGATCACCCGGCCAAAACCTCGACAGGTCTCGCAGGCCCCCATGGCCGAGTTAAAGGAAAACAGCGAGGGGGTGGGCTCGGTGTAGCGCAAATCACTCTGCGGGCAATGCAGGCCGGTGGAATAGCGCCAGAGCGTCTCGGGCCTGCCCTCGGCCTGCACAAACACATTGAGCCGGTCGCCATGCTTGAGCGCGACTTCGATGGCCTCGATGGCACGGGCCTTTTCAGTGCCCTGAATGCGAAAGCGGTCGGCCACCACATGCACCGCCGCCCCGTCCTTGAAGGCGGCTTCGGCCGGCTCGTGTACCCGGGTAAAACCGCTGGTCTGCAGCCACTGCTGCAATTGCTCGGCGCTGGTACCTTCCGGCAGGGTGACCGGGAACGTCAGAATCAGTCGCGGGTCGCCCTGTGCGGTGCGAGCCAGCAGTTCGGCATAAATCGACTCGGGCGTGTCATGCCGCACGGCCTGGGCGGTCTGACGGTCAAACAACTGGGTGGCGCGCGCAAATAAGAGCTTAAGGTGGTCATTGAGCTCGGTCATCGTGCCCACGGTCGAGCGCGACGATCGCACCGGATTGGTCTGATCGATGGCAATGGCCGGCGGGACGCCCTCCACCTTGTCGACGGCCGGCTTGTCCATGCGGTCGAGGAACTGCCGGGCGTAGGCAGAAAAGGTTTCGACGTAGCGCCGCTGCCCTTCGGCAAACAGCGTGTCAAAAACCAGGGAGGACTTGCCCGATCCGCTCGGGCCGGTGACCACCGTCAGCTCGCCGGTGCGCAGGTCGAGGTCAAGATTCTTGAGGTTGTGCTGCCGGGCGCCGCGGATGCGGATGAGGGTCATGTGGCGGGCCTTTGGGGAGTGAGGCCCGACATTCTAGGGAGCAAGCGGCTGCCCAGCGATCTGCTGGGTCATGTGCGCCCATGAGCCAGGGGCAGCCTCCTGGCCGCCCTGCGTGGCCTTATTTGGCGGCGGAGGCAGCCGGCGCCGAAGCGGGTGCCGCAGGAGCCGACGCACCCGAGGCGGGCTCCGATGCGTGGGTCTCGGTGCCATGC
This sequence comes from Polaromonas sp., assembly GCA_034680305.1. Lineage (GTDB taxonomy): Bacteria > Pseudomonadota > Gammaproteobacteria > Burkholderiales > Burkholderiaceae_C > Polaromonas. The sequence continues at coordinate 7,742 of JAXITB010000038.1, forward strand.
TTTTCGCCGCTCATGTCGATCTTGTCGCCACCTTTCATGATGACAAACAAGGAAATGGCAGCAAAGACGATGAAAGCGATGAGGATTTTCATGATGAGGCGCTCGTTTGGATGTTCTGCAAAAAGCCCGTCGCACGATGGCGACAGGCTTTTCACGGACGATCCTGCGTTCAGTCGCCAGCGTAGATGTCCACGTCCTTGGTCTCACGCACGAACAGTAGACCGATGACGAAGGTCGCTGCGGCGATGACGATCGGGTACCACAGGCCGTAGTACATGTTGCCGTTCTGGGCCACCATCGCGAACGAAATGGTGGGCAGCAGGCCGCCGAACCAGCCATTGCCGATGTGATAAGGCAGCGACATGGAGGTGTAGCGGATGCGGGTGGGGAAGAGTTCCACCAGCATGGCGGCGATCGGGCCGTAGACCATGGTCACGTAGATCACCAGGATGGTCAGCAAGACAACGATCATCACTTTGTCGACCTTGGCCGGATCAGCCTTGGACGGATAGCCGGCGCCCTTGAGGGCTTCGCTGACTTCCTTCTTGAAGGCGGCGATGGCTTTGACGCTGTCCTCGTCGAACTTGCTGTTGACCACCTTGCCCACCGGGGCGGTGATTTCCTTGTCGCCGATCTTGATGACGGCCGGGCCAACGGCTGCGGCCACCGCGTTGTCGTAGCTGACCGAGTTTTGCGCCAGGAAGCGCTTAGCGATGTCGCAAGACTTGGTGAAGTCGATCTCGCGGGCCACCGGGTTGCCCTGGAACGAGCAGTCGCCAGCGGCGGCAGTCACCGTCACCTTGGCGGTCTGCTGGGCCTTGGCCAGATCCGGATTGGCCGCGGTGGTCAGGGCACCGAAGATCGGGAAGTAGGTCACCACAGCGAGCAACAGGCCGGCCAAGATGATAGGCTTGCGGCCGATCTTGTCAGACAGGGTGCCAAACACCACAAAGAAGGGGGTGCCGATCACCAAAGAGGCGGCCACCAACAGGTTGGCGGTGGAGCCATCGACCTTGAGCACGCTGGTCAGGAAGAACAGCGCGTAGAACTGACCCGAATACCAGACCACGGCCTGGCCAGCCACCAGGCCAAACAGGGCCAGCAGCACGATCTTCAGGTTCTTCCACTGGCCGAAGGACTCGGACAGGGGGGCTTTGGAGGTCTTGCCTTCGGACTTCATCTTCTGGAAGGCCGGCGACTCATTCATCGACAAGCGAATCCAGACCGAGATGCCCAACAGCAAGATGGAGACGATGAAGGGAACGCGCCAGCCCCAGTCTGCAAAAGCAGCCTCGCCAACAATGGTCCGGGTACCCAGAATCACGATCAGCGACAGGAACAGGCCGAGCGTCGCGGTGGTCTGAATCCAGGAGGTATAGGCACCGCGCTTACCGTGAGGCGCATGCTCAGCCACATAAGTGGCTGCACCGCCGTACTCACCGCCCAGGGCCAAACCCTGCAGCATGCGCAGCACGATCAGGATGATGGGGGCGGCCACGCCGATGCTGGCGTAATTGGGCAAGATGCCGACGATAAAGGTCGACGCCCCCATGAGCAAGATGGTCACCAGGAAGGTGTACTTGCGGCCGATCATGTCGCCCAAGCGACCGAACACCAGCGCGCCGAAAGGCCGCACGATGAAGCCGGCGGCAAAAGCCAGCAGGGCAAAAATGAAGGCCGATGTCGGGTCGAGGCCAGCAAAGAACTGCTTGGCAATGATCGCCGCCAGCGAGCCGTAGAGGTAAAAGTCGTACCACTCGAAAACGGTACCGAGAGACGAGGCGAAGATGACCTTCTTCTCTTCGGCCGTCATCGGCCGATCTGTTGTTGTAGCCACGGGGGTCTCCTTAGATGGGAAAGTTGCCCCGCGCAGTGCGGGACAGGAGCCGAACTATGGGACTGGCCTCTGACCGACGCCTGACGCCAAACTTGTTTGCAACTTACAGGCGCGCTGCCGATGCGCTCACGCGCAACCAGCGCACCTCATCGGCCTTGCGTGCCAACGCGGCCCATGACGACAGGCCTTGTGATTGCCATCGCGGCCAGGCTTTCAAGAAGAGCTGAGCAGACGCCCAGACATCGGCAGCGGCCTGATGTCGCTGCACGCAACGCACGCCCAATGCTTGCATCCACTGATCGAGGCTGCGCGCCTGCACCTCTGGAAAAGCGGCTGGCAACAGATCGGCCAGATCCAGCCATGACCATTGCGGTTGAGCCATCTGCTGACGCTTGAAGGCCTGTTGCAAGAACTGTTGATCAAAGCCGGCGTGATAGGCCAGCAAGGGCGAGTCGCCCACCCAACGGCTCAGCTGGCTCAGGGCCTCGGGCGCAGGCAGCCCCTGGCGCTGCTGCCCCCAGCCTATGCCGTGAAGCAAGACGTTGTCATGCGAGGCCGTCGGGTTCGACTGCTTGAGCACCACCTCGAAGCTGTCGGCCACCACCAACTGCGGCGCATCGTGGCGCATGTCGATCGCCATCGCTGCCACACACAGCAGCTCATCGCTGCGCGGGTCCAGCCCGGTGGTTTCGACGTCGATCATGATCCAGCGCGCAGCATGGGGCTGCTGGCGCCGACGCAAGCCCTGCAGCCAGGACCCGGTCATGCGGCGCCTCTGGTCTCAACGCACATAGTCCAGGCTCAGGCGCTGCTGAAGCATTCGAATGGCCGAGAAGCTGACTTTGAGGATGCGCTTGTCAACCTGGTCGAGTGAATCGATGACCAGGCAGTTGGCACTGCCCTGCGAGGAGCTCTTGTGCAATTGCTGGCGCAATCGCAGTGACTGCAGATATTCAAAGGCGGTGATCCAACCGCGGTATTCGTCCTCTGGGATGCCCAGCTTGGCACTGGCCCGCTCCAGCCGTTCGGTGGTCGATGTGGCCTCGATGCCCTGCGAGAACGCCAGGATGCGGGCGGCATCGACGACGATGGCCGTGCCCGACAGCTTGAGGTCAATGACCTCCTGATGGCCCTGCTGCCGGGTCTCCAGACCACCATGCCAATTGAGCGGCACCGACATGCGCACGTGGTTGTGGACCCACTGCTGGATGAAGCGCGGGGTCTGCATGGCTTGCTGCCTGACCTGTACGCTCAAGGCGTCGAGCCAGTCGGCCCGCCCGGCCAGCGCCCGAAAGTCGAAGAAGACGCTGGCCTTGAGCAGATCCTCGGGGCTGCCTTGCTCGATCCACTGGGCAAAGCGCTGGCGCCATTGCGCCAGCGTGAGGCAGCAGGGGGGATTGGAGGCCATGATGCCCCCGGTGCACAGCGGGTAGCCGCAGGCATCGAGGATGCGGTTCACATCAGCGGCCCAAGCCAGCCAGCGCGGCTGGTCGCGCGCCGGATCGTCCGATTCATAGATCAGTGCGTTGTCCTGATCGGTCGCAATGGTTTGCTCGCTGCGCCCCTCGGAGCCCAAGGCCAGCCAGCACATCTGACGTTCACTGAGGCCATGGCGGGCCAGTTCGAGTTCAATGACACGCTGGGTCAAACGGTCGTTGAGCTGGCTGATCAGACCGGTCAATGAACGCGACTGCAGCCCTTGCGCCACCAAGTGAGCGGTAAATCCACGGATCTGCTCGGCCGCCCGCTGCAACTGGGGCAGGCCCTCGGCCTCGAAGATGGCGGCGCTGACATGCTTGATGGAATGGTTCTGCAGGGCAAACAGGTCGCGCTCGGAAACGATGCTGTGCAGTTGACTGCCGGAGAGCACCGGCAGATGGCGCAGGTGATGCCGAGACATCATCAAGGCTGCGTCAAAGGCCGTGCGCTCGACCCCGATGGTGCGTACTGGCCGACTCATCACTGCAGCGGCGGGCGCGTCCAGCGATACACCCGCAAGAGTCACACGCCCAAGCACATCATTGCGGGTGAGGATGCCGGCCAATGCGCCGCCTTCGTCGGTCAGCAAGACCGAACCAATCTGGCGTGCATGCATCAAGCCCAAGACCTCGCGCAAGGGGGCACTGGCCGGCTGCGTCACCGGCTCGCGCACCGGCAGATCAGCCAGAACAGTTTCCAAATTCTGTTGCTGCTGCAACTGCGCTTGAAGCTCCTGCCGCCAACGCTGACGCGACGCCTCCAAAAGAGCCAGCATGCGCTGATTGAGGAAGTCGGCCCAGACCGCACTGGCGTTCATCAGCTCACGGGCCACCGACCAGGGACTGAACAGGCAGAAGCAGTCCTCCAGGGCCGTGTAGGTGCCGGTCACTGGCCTTTGTGCCAGAAGCGCCGCCACCGGCAGCAAGCTGCCGGCCTCCAACTCAAACACATCGTCAGACTGGGTGCGCCCGGCGCGCCGACCGAGCAAACGCCCCTGGCGAAGAAAGATCATTTGCGCTGGCACATCGGTCGAAGGCGCCAGCACCACAGCATCAGGAGGAAAGTAGCGTTCGGTCGCCGCGCTGGCCAGTCGCTCGAGCTGCGGCTTGTCCATGCGAGCAAAAGGGATATGGGCCGCCAGGCAAGCCACCCAGTGCTCGAGCAGGTGTCGCGATGCGGGCTGACTCATGCCGGAACCATAGCAAGCTGGCAGGCCTTGAGCAAGTACGCACCACCGCTCCAGCCTGTGGCGCCTCTGGTTAACCCTGAGGCGTGCCACAAAAACCCCCTAGTGTTTGCCCGTACGTGGTTTACACAATGACCCCACAGTAAGCTTGAAGTCAGGGGGCATTACAACAGTGACTACAAGTCAATTTCGGCGGATCACGCCCAGCCTGGAAACACCCGTGCTACAAGCCTTGAACATCGCTCAATTGCTGCTTTACATCGGCCTGCTGGCCCTGTTCGGCCAGGGCCTGCTCTTCGTTTTGGCGGGCCAAAAACGCGACACCAACCTGTTTTACCAGCTGTTTCAGGTCCTCAATCGCCCCTGGTTGGGCTTGGCCCGGCTGATCTCACCGGCCAGGGTCGACCCGCG
>JAXITB010000039.1:0-12506 GCA_034680305.1 Polaromonas sp.
CAAAAGCACAGTTTTTAATTATTGGGGATTTGAATATGAGTCAAGGTTCCATAGTTCAGTGCATCGGCGCCGTTGTGGACATCCACTTCCCGCGTGACGCGATGCCGCATGTTTACGACGCGCTCAAGCTGGATGCTGCTGAAGCCGGCGGCATGGCCGAAGACGGCCTGACCTTCGAGGTTCAGCAGCAATTGGGTGACGGCGTGGTTCGTACCATCGCCATGGGTTCATCCGACGGCTTGCGCCGCGGGATGAAGGTGAACAGTACCGGCGCGGCGATTTCCGTGCCGGTCGGCGAGGGTACGCTGGGTCGCATCATGGATGTGCTCGGCCGCCCGATCGACGAAGCCGGCCCCATCCCCGGCGGCGAACTTCGCCCGATCCACGCCGCTGCGCCGAAGTTCGACGAACTGTCGTCCTCGGTCGATCTGCTCGAAACGGGCATCAAGGTCATCGACCTGATCTGCCCGTTCGCCAAGGGCGGCAAGGTCGGTCTGTTCGGTGGCGCCGGCGTCGGCAAGACCGTCAACATGATGGAACTGATCAACAACATCGCCAAGCAGCACGCAGGTCTGTCGGTGTTTGCCGGCGTGGGTGAGCGTACCCGTGAAGGGAACGACTTCTACCACGAGATGAAGGAATCTAACGTTCTCGACAAGGTCGCGATGGTCTTCGGTCAGATGAACGAACCGCCGGGCAACCGTCTGCGCGTCGCGCTGACCGGCCTGACCATGGCTGAGCGTTTCCGTGACGACGGCCGCGACATCCTGCTGTTCATTGACAACATTTACCGCTACACCCTGGCCGGTACCGAAGTGTCCGCTTTGCTGGGCCGTATGCCTTCCGCGGTGGGTTACCAGCCGACGCTGGCTGAAGAAATGGGCCGCCTGCAAGAGCGGATCACTTCGACCAAAGTGGGCTCCATCACTTCCATCCAGGCCGTTTATGTGCCTGCCGACGACTTGACCGACCCCTCGCCGGCCACCACCTTTGCCCACTTGGACTCGACCGTGGTGCTCTCGCGTGACATCGCCGCCCTGGGCATCTATCCGGCGGTCGATCCGCTGGACTCAACCAGCCGTCAGCTTGACCCGCACGTGGTCGGTGAAGACCATTACGCCACTGCCCGTGCGGTGCAGGGCACGCTGCAGCGCTACAAGGAACTGCGTGACATCATCGCGATTCTGGGCATGGACGAGTTGGCGCCTGAGGACAAGCTGGCCGTGGCCCGCGCTCGCAAGATCCAGCGTTTCCTCTCGCAGCCCTTCCACGTTGCCGAGGTGTTCACCGGTTCGCCCGGTAAGTACGTGCCGCTGGCCGAAACCATCCGTGGCTTCAAGATGATCGTTGCCGGCGAATGCGACCACCTGCCCGAGCAGGCCTTCTACATGGTTGGCACCATCGACGAAGCCTTTGAAAAAGCCAAGAAAGTCTAAGGAACGCTCATGAGCACCATCCTTGTGGATGTGGTCAGCGCCGAGGAGTCCATCTTCTCTGGCGAAGCCCGGTTCGTGGCCTTGCCCGGCGAGGCCGGAGAGCTCGGCATCTATCCGCGTCACACGCCGCTGATCACGCGCATTCGCCCCGGGGCGGTGCGCATTGAAAAGGCGGACGGCTCGGAAGAGTTCGTGTTCGTGGCCGGCGGCCTGCTTGAGGTGCAGCCCAACCATGTCACGGTGCTCAGCGACACGGCCATTCGCGGTAAGGACCTCGATGAGGCCAAGGCCGGCGAAGCGCGCAAGGCCGCTGAAGAGGCCGTCAAAAACGCCAAGAGCGACATCGACCTGGCCAAGGCGCAATCGGAGTTGGCCGTCATGGCTGCCCAGATCGCCGCCCTGCGCAAGTACCGGCAAAAGCGCTGATGCGATTGCATCGCACTTGAAAAACCGGCCCTTGCGGCCGGTTTTTTTATTCCCGCTCAGCCGGGCTCCGATGTCAGGGTTCGAGCGCCGAGTCTGCGCTCATGGCACGAAGGGCGTATCGGGCAATTCATTGCCTTGTCGGTCCTGCGGCAATGGCAGGGTGTTCAGGAGTTGACCGCAGCGCTTCAAGGCGTCGAGAAGGGCCTTGTCTTGCTGACCTCGCCGCAGACCGCCGGCCAGATCGTCGGCCAGTTCCTGCCACTGAGCTTTGGGGATCTCGCGCAAGCCGCGGTCGGCCACAATTTCAATGGCGTGCTCGGCCAGCAGAACATAGATGAGTACGCCGCTGTTGTGCTCGGTGTCCCAGACCCGAAGCTGACCGAAGAGGTTGACCGCCCGCTCGCGCACCAACTGGTCGGGGTCCGCAGAGCGGGCCCGCGCGAGCCAAGACCATGGCAGGGCGGCCTCGACGCACAAGCGCAGCTCCGCCGAACTGTGTGCCTCGATCTGCGCAATCGCCTCTTGCATCCTTTGATCCCAGCCGCGTCCCAGCAGGCGATCGACATCGCCGGCGTCCAGCCAAAGGTGCCTGGCCACCCGCCCCAGCCAGGTCCGCGAGGCCGGCGCCGTGCTGTGTTGACCGCTCATCTCACCACCTCCCGGAGGCGCCGCCGCCACCAAAGTCGCCTCCGCCGCCGCTGCGAAAGCCACCGATGGAGCCGCTCGACCAAGAGCCTGAGCCCATCGACCAGCCGCCTGAATTCCTGTGCTCACCCCAGCCGCCCTGCCGGCGAAAAACCGCCAGGCTCGAGGCCAGGGCGAACAAACTGGCCACGAGCGCAGATCCGACACCGATCAACACGCTGGCGCTGACCAGCCAGACCAGCGCCCCCACACCCGTGCCAATCAGCAAGGCGGCGGCCTTGCGACCGATGAGCAAGCCCAGCAGTCGGGCCACAGGCGGCACGACAAAAAAGAAGAGCGCCAACAGCCCGACCCAGCCGGAGCCATCGCTTGTCGACTGGCTGGCCGCCTGCGGCTCGGGCAGTTTCTCGCCACGCACCAGCGCCATGAGCTGGTCCAGCCCAGCCTCGATGCCGCCGGCGAAATCGCCTTCCCGAAAGCGCGGCGTCATCGCCCGATCGATCACTTGCCGTGCAGCCAGATCGGGCACCGCGCCCTCCAGCGTCTTGCTGGTGGCGATGCGCAAGGTGCGGTCGTTCTTGGCAATGATCACCAGCAGGCCGTCGCCCACCTCCTTGCGCCCGATCTTCCAGGCATCGGCCACCCGCTGGGTGTAATCAACAATGTCTTCCGGAGCGGTGGTGGGCACCATGAGCACCACGATCTGCGTGCCCTTGGCCTGTTCAAAAGCCTGCAGCCGCGATTCAATGGCCCGCAACTGCTCCGCACTCAGCGTACCGGTTTGGTCGATCACCCGTGCGCTCAGGGCCGGGACGGCCTGGACGCTCTGTGCCAGAGCGGCGCTGGTTGGCACAACGCCCAGCCCCAGCAGGGCCATCAGCCACAGCACCGCGCTGCTTCGAAGGGCCGCCAGGACGGTCATCGGGCAGGCCTTACTTCTTGAAATCAACGGCTGGCGGCTGACTGATCTGCGCTTCGTTGGCCACACTCAGGTTGGGCTTGACCGAATAGCTCAGCGCCATGGCCGTGAGGTTGCTTGGGAAGCTGCGCACCAGCACGTTGTATTGCTGGACCGCCTGGATGTAACGATTGCGGGCCACCGCGATGCGGTTTTCGGTGCCCTCAAGCTGTACCCGCAGGTCCTGAAAGCCTTGGTTGGACTTCAGGTTGGGGTAGTTCTCACTGACGGCCAACAGGCGCGACAGTGCCGACCCCAGGCCGGATTGCGCCTCCTGAAAGCGCTGCATGGCTTGCGGATCACTGAGTGTTTCGGGGGTCACCTGGATGGCGGTGGCCCGGGCTCGTGCCTCGACCACACGGGTGAGCGTTTCCTGCTCAAAGGCCGCCTCGCCCTTGACTGTAGCCACCAAATTGGGCACCAGATCGGCCCGCCGCTGATACTGGTTGAGCACCTCCGACCAGGCCGATTTGGTTTGCTCGTCGAGCCGCTGGAAGTCGTTGTAGCCGCAACCGCTGAGCAGCAAGGCCAGCAAGGAACTCAAAAGGAGATTTATGAGGCGCATAAGGGCGAGGAATCTCAGACAAGAATGAACCCAGACCCTAACATACCGCCTTCAACGCGTCCACGGCTTCATAGGGTTGATCACGCTGAGAAGCTGCGCTCAGGTGCTCAGTCAATTGCTGGCACTGCGGGACGCAGGATCGATGCCAGGTGCCCCTCAAACTCGCAGAGGGCATGCCTGCGCTGGTCGCTCGCGCTGGCGTCAACTTCAAGTCTCGTTTTGTGCTTGTCTCACAGGCCAGCCGATCTGAGTGTTGCAATCAACAAGATCTCGAACACCGCAGGCTCGCAGAGCCATGCTGTGCTTCTATCAACTCCGTCTGCACCCGCCGCAGCGTCCAGCGCTGCTGGCTGGGCGGGGCTTTGGTTGTCACCACACGGCGTTACACTGATTTCACTCTTTTACATTCAGGTCGAGAATGAGAAATCTGCTTTATCGCCAGCTTGCATCCGTTGCCGGAAAGCCTCATTTTGTTCCTTCACGCAGAGATTTCCTGATGCAGGCAGGCGCGGGCTCTTTGCTTTTGTCGACACTGGGTATGACAGCATGTGGGGGGGGCGAGAGCCGACCCCGCGTCGTCGTGATTGGTGCGGGCTTGGCCGGCCTGTCCTGCGCATTCGAGTTGCAACGGGCGGGGTACCAAGTCACCGTCTTGGAGGCAAGCGAGCGAGTTGGCGGAAGGGTTCGTTCGAGCACCAGCCATTTTCCTGGCCGGGTCGTCGAGATTGGCGCTGAGTTGATCGGGACCAATCACCCAACCTGGATGGCATACAAGGACCTGTTCGGACTCGAGCTTTTGCCCTTATCTGCGAACGAGGCCTGGGCGCAACCGTTAAGGCTCAATGGACGGGTGTTTTCGACGAAGGCGCAGGCCGACGCTTTGCTCGCGGAGGTGGACGACGTTTTTCTAGGCATCGATAACGATGCGAATTCAGTCATTGCTGATCAGCCCTGGAACACGCCCGGCGCTGCCAGTTTTGACAGCCGCACCGTGCAGCAATGGATTAACGGGCTCGCTTGCTCTGATGATTGCAAGGCCGCGTTGAGGGTCACGTTGGAGGCCGACAACGGCCAAGCGATTGGCAATCAAAGTTACCTCGGATTGATGACCGTGGTGAAGGGGCATGGCGGGGCCGTGAGCTATCTCAACGATGCTGAAACGCATCGATGCAAGGGCGGTAACCAGACGCTTGCCAGCAAGCTTGCCGAAAGCATCAAGGACTTGCAACTTGGGAGACCCGTTTCTTCTGTCGACCGCAGCGGGCCCCAGATTGTGGTTCATTGTGCCGATGGCGGCACCCTGGAGTGTGACGACGTTGTCGTCGCTGTGCCCCCGTCTGTGTGGTCGAGGATCGAATTTCGGCCTGGCCTGCCTGCAGCATTGGCGCCGCAAATGGGGCTCAATACGAAGTGGTTTGCCGGCTTAAGTAGTCGATTCTGGCAGGCTGGTCAGACAGAACAATATGCCATCAATGACGGTATCTTCAATATGACATGGGATGGCACAGACGGACAAGGCGCCGACGTCGCTCCGGTCTTCGTGTGTTTCAACGGGGGGCCGGCCACCGTGCAGGCACGCAGTGTGTTTGCGTCTGGGGGCCAATCGGCGCTAAGGGATGCCTACCTTGCCGAGTTGGATTTGCTCTATCCCAATTTTCGGGATCACCTCCAAGCCGACGAACCCAAGACCTTCTTTATGGATTGGCCGAGCGAGCCATGGGTACAAGCCAGCTACTCTTTCCCGGCGCCCGGGCAAATCACCACGCATGGCCAGACGCTCTACGAGGGACTGGATCGGCATCTGCACTTTGCGGGTGAACACACCTGTTACCGTTTTGTTGGTTTCATGGAGGGCGCACTGTATTCAGGCTCTCAACTTGCGCGTCGTTTGGCCAGGCGGGATGGGGTGATTTGAAATACCGATTCCACCTTGCGACTCGAGGGCCAACAGCTCAATGGCTAAGATGGGGGTCGCCGGTGCGGTTGGTATGCAGAAGACCTCCAGCACGTCTTCGCTCGCACTGTCACACCGGAGCGCAAGTCAGCCTAGGCGGCCGCGGCACCTAACCCTGCGAACGTGCCCGATGGTGCTGTTCCTCGGTGACCGGTCAAGGAGTGGTGAGTCTGCCAGACAGGTCTCTTGACCCAGGACAAATCCGACAAGAGCCACCCGCCCAACCAGCTTTTTTTGCCTGTTCAGTCATGCCCAAGCACAAGACAGCACCGGCCCACGCCGGGAGCGCCGACGAAATCGAAGCGGCCTTTTATGAGGCCTTGCAGACCGGCGACATGGACAGGCTGATGGCCTGCTGGGCCGATGACGACGAGGTGGTCTGCGTCCACCCGGGTGGGTCGCGTTTGGTGGGCCTGGGCGCGATCCGAGCCAGTTTTGAGGCCCTGTTTGCCAACGGCACCATCCAAGCCCGGCCCGAGCGGATACACCGGGTGCAGTCCCTCGGGGCCAGCATGCACAGTGTGGTCGAGCGCATTGCCATTCTGACACCAGAAGGACCGGCGCAGGCTTGGGTCATTGCCACCAATGTCTACCACCACACCGCTCTGGGCTGGCGCATGGTGATGCATCACGCCAGCCCGGGAACGGCCGGCGAGGCGCAGAGTCCGTCAGTGCCCTCTGCGGTGCTGCATTGAGGTCGATGGACTACAGCGCGCCCTGGTGGCTGCCAGGCGGTCATCTGCAGACGGTGTGGGCGGCGTTGCGCTCGCGACGTGTGTTTGGGCCAGCACCGGTTTTTGAGCGTGAGCGATGGGCCACGCCGGATGGCGATTTTCTGGACGTGGACTGGCTTAGCCGCGGCCCGGACCCGTCGCAGGCCACGGGCCTGGCCGAGACCGCCGCGCCTTTGCTGGTGCTGTTTCACGGTTTGGAGGGCTCATCGCAAAGTCAGTATGCCCAAGCCATGGCTTGCGTTGCCGCCGAGCGGGGCTGGCGATTTGCGGTGCCGCACTTCAGGGGCTGCTCGGGCCAGCTGAATCTGGCGCCTCGGGCTTATCACTCGGGCGACCATGAGGAGATCGCGTGGGTGCTGGCGCGTTTCAAGGCGGTCCATGACGGCCCCTTGTTGGCGGCCGGCGTTTCACTTGGGGGCAATGCGCTTTTGCGCTGGGCCGGTGAATGGGGCCGGCAGGCCGCGGCGCAGGTCAAGGCGGTGGCGGCCATCTGCTCACCGCTGGATCTGATGGCCGGTGGTTTGGCCATGGGGCGGGGTCTGAATCGGCACCTGTACACGCCCATGTTTCTTAAGACCATGGTGCCCAAGGCTTTGGCCAAGCTGGACCAGCACCCCGGCCTGTTTGACCGCCAAGCGCTGCTGCGGGCGCGGGACTTGTACGACTTCGACAATGTCTTTACCGCGCCCCTGCATGGCTTTGCAGATACCCCAGATTATTGGCGCCGTGCCTCGGCCCTGCCGCTGATGAGTCAGATTGCGGTGCCAGCTCTGGCACTGAATGCGCGCAACGACCCCTTCGTTCCCGCAGCCAGTTTGCCGCGCCCTGCGCAGGTCAGTGCCAGCGTGACGCTCTGGCAGCCGCCAGAAGGCGGGCACGTGGGCTTTCCCACCGCCGATCGACCCTGGCCCGCGACCCACGTGCTGACCATGCCTGAGGCGGTGGCGTCTTTCCTGGCCGATGCGCTGTAGGCCACGGTTCAGACGGCTGTTGCCACTGCAGTCACAATGGACGTTGTTGGAAGGTCAAGCTCATGGATGACATCGTCAAGGCGGCACTGGCCAAATGGCCCCATGTCCCCGCCTGTTACGGGTGGTTGGGGCTCGATGCCCGTGGGCAGTGGTTCATGCGCGATGACCGCACTCAGGCAGCGGGCCCTTTTGCGGGCCCTGGCAGCACAAATGTCAGCCGTGGCGCGCACCTGCGGCATGACAAGCTGATCGACTTCATCGCCAGAAACTACGAGGCCGACAAAAGTGGCTGCTGGTTTTTTCAAAATGGGCCGCAGCGTGTTTATGTGGAACTCGAGCTCACGCCACTGATCTGGCGAATTCATCCTGATTTTTCCGTAGTAGCTCATACGGGGTCGGGTGCCCGTGCAGAAAGCGCTTGGATGGATGAGCAAGGGCGCTTGTATCTGCAGACCGACATGGGCTTCGGGCTGGTGCATACCCAGGACATGGTGCTGGCGGCCGAAGCGGTTGAGCAGGGCGTGTGGTCGCCACGGGAGCTGCCAGCGCTCGAAATGCCCGGCCGGTTTGGCTTTGAGCCCAGCCCCGCCTCACGCCGGCCAGAGGCCGCCCGGCCATGAAAAAAGCCGGTCGTGGACCGGCTTGATTTGAGCTTGAACCAGAGCGATTACTTGCTGGCCCCTGCGGCTGCTTCTTCCGGCTTGGCTGGCGCCGGCGGTTCGGCAAATTTGCCACCAGCCTTGCCTGTCAGATAGACCACGGCACGGCCGATCTCCACGTCGCTGAAGTCGCCGCCGCCTTGGGCGCCCATCGCGCCTTTGCCTTTGAGCGCAGAGTTCCAAAGCGCTTCGAAACCGGTTTTCAGGCGCGGGGCCCAGCCGCCTGCGTCGCCGAGCTTGGGTGCGCCAGCGGCACCCGCGTTGTGACAGGCGGCGCACTGGGCGTTGTACACCTCTTCGCCGCTCTTGAGGGGCCGATTGGCATCACGGATTTCCACCCCGCCAATTTTCTGAATGCGTTGAGCTACCGCTTTTTCGGTGTTCTCTGCGCCTGACTGGGGCTTGGGGCCTGAAGTCACGAAGTACACCAGCGCGATGATGCCGAAAACCGGAATCACAAAGGAGTAAAACACGGTCAACAGGAGTTGGCCAGGGGTCTTGACGGGGCCCGTGTGCCCTTCTTCGTGAGCCGTGTTGTGGTCGTTAGCGCTCATGGCGTCCTCAATGATCGTGTCTGTCAGATGGCTTGCGCCCAGGGGGCGCCGACAACCGAGCATTATAGACAGCCATGTACGCCCTTCCCTGACGACAGGGCCTTGCGTCGAACCCCGCTGGTAGAATCGGCTTCGAGCACCGCTAAAGACGTCTGGCGGTTTGCATCACAGCACGCGGCTGTAGCTCAGTGGATAGAGTATTGGCCTCCGAAGCCAAGGGTCGCTGGTTCGATTCCAGCCAGCCGCGCCAGCCAGCCGTCAAGTCCGACCGCCTCAGTCCGGTTCAGGCTTGGCACCGGCCAGATAACGTCCAAACTCTTGGGCCGCAGGTGACAACCGTTTTCCCTTGTGCCAAACGATGTGCCACTGAGACGGCAGCGGGAAGCCCTCGACCCTGAGCACACCCACCCCGTGGCGCTCGTCTGGCTTTTGCCCCAGCGCATGCGACGACAGCACCGACAAGCCCAGACCGGCTGCCACCGCCTCGCGAATGGCTTCATTGCTGCCCAACTCCAGGCGCACCGTGGGCGTAAAGCGCGCGCTCTTAAAGTGGTTGTCGGTTGCCATGCGGGTGCCTGAACCTCGCTCCCTGAGGATGAACAGATCGTCCCGCAAGTCGCGCAGGGTGATTTTTCTGCGTCCGCCCAGACGGTGGCTCAGTGGGGCGATCACCACCAGCGGGTTGGACAGAAAGATCTGGTCCTCCAGTTCGATGTCCCGCGGCGGCATGGACATGATGTAAAGGTCATCGCGGTTCTCGCGCATGCGCGAGACCACCCCGTCGCGGTTGAGCACCTGCAGCGCGACGTCGATGTCAGGATGGCTGGCGCAGAAACTGCCGAGCAGTCTGGGAATGAAGTACTGCGCCGTGCTCACCACCGCGATTTGAAGGCGCCCTCGGGTCAGCCCTTTGAGACCGTCGACCTTTTGGCCGAAGGCCTCCCACTCACCCATCATGGCCCTGGCAGTTCGGGCCAGATCCAGGCCGGCCTCGGTGAGCTGAACGCGACGCGAGATCAGTTCATACAGCGGCAAGCCTACCGACTCGGTGATTTCGCGCAGTTGCATGGATGCGGTCGGCTGCGTCACATGCATCAGCCGAGCTGCCGCGCTGACCGAACCAGTTTCGACCAGTGCCAAAAACAGACGCAGCTGCCGAAAACTGATATTCATCAACTTTTATCTATATAAATGTAGTGAATTATCGATTTTACAGAAGGTCCCGATCTGCTTACGATCGCGCCCCGAAAGCCTGACCATGAACAACTTGCTCGATCCCGCCATTCTTTTTTTCGTTTTCGGTGTTTTGGCGGGGTCGGTCAAATCCAATCTCGAAATCCCGGCGCAGATCTCACGCTTTCTCTCGCTGTACTTGCTCATGGCACTCGGGCTCAAGGGCGGTTTTGCGTTGGCGCAGTCCGGCTTGACGACCCAGGTGGCTTCGGGCCTGGCTTGCGCGGTGGCGCTTGCCATCGTCGTGCCGATGTTGGCCTTGCGAATCTTGCGGCGCCTGGTCAACCCCTACGATGCTGCCGCCTTGGCGGCCACTTACGGGTCGGTCAGTGCGGTGACCTTTGTGACGGCAGTGCAGTTTCTTGAAACCCGGGGCGTGCCCTACGGCGGGCACATGGCTGCGGCCATGGCCCTGATGGAGTCACCGGCCATCATTTTGGCGGTGCTGTTTGCCAACTCGCTGCGGCGGCGTGAAGCGGCGGGGGCGACGATCCCTGCAGGCACGGCAATGGCCGGTGAGCCGGCGGCGTCGAGCCCGCGCCCGTCCATGGGCAAGGTACTGCATGAGTCTTTGACTGACGGTGCCCAGTTGTTGCTGCTGGGCGCCATGCTGGTGGGATTGCTGACGGGCGAGTCGGGACGCGCGGCCATGCAGCCGTTTTCCGGCGATCTATTCAAGGGCATGCTCGCTTTTTTCCTGCTTGACATGGGCTTGCAGACGGCCCGTAATCTGCCGCAGTTGCGTGGTCAGTCGCCCTGGCTGATCGCCTATGCGCTGATCGCTCCCTTGGTGCATGCCGCATTGGCTTTAGCGCTGGCCCGTTTGGCCGGGCTGCCCCTGGGCGACACGGTGCTCCTGATGGTGCTGGCAGCCAGTGCGTCTTACATCGCCGTGCCGGCTGTGCTGCGCCATGCCATCCCTCAGGCCAACCCCTCCGTGTATTTTGGTCTGTCGCTGGGTTTGACCTTCCCCTTCAATATTCTGGTGGGTATTCCCACCTACGCCGTGGTGGCTGCCTGGGCCCTGAGCTGATCGCGCTTGCCCCGCAGTGGCGCCGCTTTTGTCCCTTGCGCGATCGTCCCCATCGCTCGGGCGCTTGTCTCCTGGGCGCCGCCCAGATACGATTGTTGACATTTATTAACAATCGGCGGGCGCTTGCCCGTTTTCGGCTTGCTGCTTTCGGCTCCTTCATGGCTCTCCCCAGCCCAGGGGACCTGCGCCCGTATCCGTTGGCGCATTTTGGCGGGACTGCTGCGGTGGGCCTTGCTGTGGTTCGTGGTCTGGGCACCGCAATCGGTACGGGCAGACGTTCTGACGGGTAGGGTGATCGCCGTGGCCGACGGCGACACGGTCACTCTCGTGGACGTCGATCAGAACAAGCACAAGATACGGCTGGCTGGCATTGATGCCCCTGAAAGCAGGCAGCCCTATGGGCAGCGCTCCAGGCAATCGCTCAGTGACCTGGTCTCGGGCCAATGGGTGCAGGTGGTTTATGACAAGGCCGACCGTTATGGCCGTCTGGTCGGCAAGGTTCAGGTCGCCGGGCGCGACGCCAACTTGGAGCAGTTGCGGCGTGGGCTGGCCTGGCACTACAAAAAATACGAAGGCGAACAGGGCGAGCAGGATCGGCAGGCCTACGCGGCCGCCGAGCAGCAAGCCCAGTCCGCGCGACTGGGCCTGTGGCGCGACCCGGGGCCGCAGGCACCTTGGGATTACCGGCAGCTGCAGCGTCGACCGGAAGGCCCTTAAAGGCCAACAATATGGGCGGTGCCCGATCGCCGACTTTAGGGCGCTGGAGGGCTGTGCGTCGTTTGTGCGTAGCGGCCAATTTCCGGCCAGCGCCAATGCAACCAGAGCCACGATCCCAGGCCCACCAGCAGCATGGCCAAGCAGGCGGCGGCCAAGGCCACGGTCGAATGCATCACCAGTGGTGCCAGCGCACCGGCCACGAAGCCATTGGATACCGCGCCAATGACGGCCTGCAGCGATGAGGCCATGCCGCGTCGCTCAGGGTACAGGTCGAGCACCAAGAGGGTCACCACCGGCACCACCAGGGCCCAGCCGAAGGAAAACACCGCGATCGGTAGCAGTGCCCAGCTCACATGCGCCGGCCAGAGCCAGTTGGCTGCGAGGTTGAGCACGCTGCTCAGGAACATGATCAGGAAGCCATGCCGAATCTGCCGCTTGGGCGCCCAGCGCCCGGCCTGACGGCCGCTGAGCCAGGCGCCGAGCATGATGCCCGAGATGTTGAGCAAAAACAGCCAGAAAAACTCGGTGGGTGCCAGCGCCAGCAACTCCCCCAGAAAGGCCGGTGCGCTCAGCACGTAGAGGAACATCCCGTTAAAAGGAATGCCGCTGGCCAGCGCGAGC
>JAXITB010000040.1:0-12207 GCA_034680305.1 Polaromonas sp.
ACCAAACTTGGCCTTGTAGCGCTGGCTGAAGTTTTTGATGCGGGGCTGATCGGCATTGGGCGGGAAGGCGTTGTACTGGACCATGCCATCGAGCCGCTGCGCGTCAAGCCGCTTGAGAAAGCGGTCTGAACCCATGGCCAGGGTGCCTACGATCTGCACTTTCAGGCCGGCATCGCGGATCTGTTTGATCGCCAGACTACCGGGCTCCTCGTCCATGAACAGCATGACCGCCTGGGCCTTGCTGTTACGGATGTTGGAGACATGGCTGGCAAAATCAACCTCCCCCACATTGAAGTAGCCCACATAGCCGTCTTTGGTGGCCGCCGGCATCAACTCCTTGATGCCGGTCACGCCCCCGCGGCCCGCATCATTGTTCCAGGCAATGAAGGAAATCGGCGACCAGCCCTGCTTGCTCACGAAGTCGGCCAGCGCCTGGTTGAGTTGCAGGTTGTTGGCGTTGACCCGGAAAAGAAATGGGTTGTTCTGCTCCGTCAGGTTGGGGCCAGTGGGCACCGTCAGGACCAGCGGCAGGCCATAGTCCTGCGCAATCGGTGCGATGGCCGCCGCCACGCCCGAGGACAGTTCGCCCAGCACCACCGGCACCTTGTCGACCGTTGCCAGGCGCTGCATGGCCGAAGCGCCTTCGCTGGGGTTAGCGCGGGTGTCATAGACCTTCAATTCGACCTGGTACTTGCGTCCGGCCACCGTAATGCCACCGGCTGCGTTGAGCTCCTCGACGGCCAGTTTGAAGCCATTCATTTGAAACACACCGGGCGCAGCCATCGGGCCGGTCAGGGCCGTCACCACCCCCAGTTGCACCTTGCCCGCCGGGGCCTGCGCATGAGCGGCCAGCGGCAACAACAAGCCCGCGGCGCAAGCCGCAACGATCGCTTTCCAGTTTGTCTTCATGTCTCAACCTCCCTCAGATGAAAAAACCCTCGTTCAAGGCAAGCGGTAAAGTCGCCTGGCGTTCTCACGCAGCAACTTGAGCAGCACCGAATCCTTCAGACCCAAAGCCTCGATCTCGCTGCGAGTGCGTTCAAAGTCCAGCACCGGATAGTCGGTGCCAAAAATCACCTTGTCCTGACCATAACTGTTGATGTAGTGCACGAAGGACGCCGGCCAGTAACGCGGGCTGTGGGCATCGCAGCCGATGTAGACATTCGGGTGCTTCCAGGCCATGGCGATCATCTCTTCGGTCCACGGAATACCGACATGGATGCCCACCAGTTTGAGTTCAGGGAAGTCGCAAGCCACCGCATCGAGCGTGATGGGCCGGCCGACGCTGCGCAGCGGTCGGGAGGCGTCATAGACCAGGGACTGACCCACCTGCAGCTGCACCGGTACATCGAGATCGACACAGGCCGCGTAGAAGGGATACCAACGCGCGTGGTCGGGCGCCAATTCAAACCAATGCGGGTAGAAATGCGCACCGACGAAACCATACTCTTGAACCGCATGGCGCAGCGCGCGCACGCCGGCCATGCCCTCGGTGGGATCGAGGCCTGCGAGGCCACTGAAGCGATCGGGGTGCTGTTGCACCGCTTCGGCCACCACCGAATACGGCAGATGCCAGCTGCCCGGTATGCCCATCTGGCCGGTCTTGGTGGCGATCAGCAAGGAGCGCTCAATGCCGGCGCGATCCATCAAATCGAGCATTTGACGGTGCGTGAGCCCCTCGCCGATGGCCGCATCACGGCCGATCTTTCCATGCCAGAATGACTTGGACCAGGCGGGCCGCATCTGCATGATTTCCGGCGTGATCGGATTGACCACACAGTCGATGGCTCGGATGCTTGAGGTCATGGAAAAGATGTTTTCAAAAAAGGGGGGCAAGACGCATGAGCCAACACAGCACGGCTGAGGACGCCATGCCCAGCAGCGAGGCCTTGTTGCGACTGCTGGCCAGTCGGGGGATGTCTTTTTTCTTTGTCAACTCGGGAACTGATTTCCCTGACATCGTCGAGGCTTTAGCGCGCCAGCGGTTAGAGGGGTTTCCCGCACCGCGCACGATGCTGGTGCCGCATGAGAACGTGGCAGTGGGCATGGCCTACGGAGTCACCATAGTGACTGGACAGCCACAGGCGATCATGGTCCATGTGAATGTCGGCACCGCCAACGCACTGTGCGGTCTCATCAATGCGGCACGCGAAAACATTCCGATGCTGATGTGCGCTGGCCGCACGCCCTGGCTGGAGCAGGGCTCACCGGCCAGTCGTTCGCTCAACATCCATTGGGCGCAAGAGATGTTTGACCAGGCGGGTATGGTGCGCGAACACACCAAGTGGGACTACGAACTGCGCAGCGCACAGCAGCTTGAGGTCATCGTCGATCGGGCCCTGGCCATCGCGAGCGCTGAACCACAAGGCCCGGTTTACTTGAGCTTGCCGCGCGAGGTCATGCACCAAGACGCGCCGCCGCCGGCTGCGCGATCCACCCAGCAGGCGCCCCGCCCCGGCCGACCCGACGAAGTGGCCATCCAGACAATGGCCGAAGTACTGGCCCGGGCCCGTTGCCCCTTGATCATCACCGCCCGGGCCGGGCGCGAACCTGAGGCCGTGGCGCACTTGGCCAAACTGATCGAAGACTGGGCCTGGCCGGTGGTCGAGTTTCGCCCGCGCTACCTGAACCTGCCCCACGGTCACCCGATGCACGTGGGCTTTGAAGTACAAGACTGGCTCGACGAAGCCGACGCCATCGTGGTGCTCGACTGCGACGTGCCCTGGATACCGTCACAGGCTCAGCCCGGAGCGCAGGTCCCGATCTTTCATGTCGGCAGCGACCCGCTGTACGCCCGCTATCCGCACCGCGGCTTTCGCGCCGATGCGAACGTGCAGGCCACGCCGGCCGCATTCCTGCGCTCGCTGGGGCAAGCACTGCAGGATAAGCCCCGGGACGCCGTCCAAACCAGCGAACGACGCCAGCGGATCACTGCATTCAACCAGGCACGACGCGCCAAACTGGCGCAGGCCATCGAAGCGAGGCGCGCGCCGGACCAGCCCATGAGCATGGCCGCCGTCAGTCATGCCTTGGGGCAGGCGCTAAAGACGCACGCGCCTGAATCGGCCATCGTGATCAATGAATACTCGCTGGTGCCCGCTGCCCTGGACCTACAGCGGCCAGGCAGCTATTTCGGCTCGAGTCCAGTCGGCGGCCTGGGCTGGGGCGTTCCAGCGGCGCTGGGGGCCAAACTGGCACGCCCCGATGCCCTGGTGGTGGCCGCCGTGGGCGACGGCAGCTACGGTTTTGCCAATCCGCTGGCTTGCCACCACACGGCCGCGATGCACGACATTCCCATCCTCACGCTGGTGCTCAACAACGCGTCCTACGGCGCGGTCGAGCGCGCCACACGCGCCTTGCACCCGCAGGGCCAGGCCGTCCGGCATGGCATGGAACTGGTGTCCCTGGCGCCGGTGCCGCGCTATGCACAAGTCATCGAAGCCTGTGGCGGCTGTGGCGAGCGGGTCGAGGCTTGGGCCGAGCTGCCTGGTGCGCTCGAACGCGCCATCGAACAGGTGAGCCGGCACCGTCGCCCAGCCCTGCTCGATGTGGCTTGTCTTTGAAGCGGCCGAGGTCTTCAGGGCGAAGCATGGAGCAGCGCAATGACCTCGTCGGTGCTGCGCACATCGGCAAAAAACTGCACCAAGGTCGCCAGCGCCGCCACATGCTCGGCGTCTGATCGCGCGGCATTGGCGTCGCTGACCATCACCGTCTTGAAGTCACCCATCATGGCGTCGCGGGCCGAGGCTTCGCAGCAGACATTGGTCAGCGTGCCGGTGATGATGACCGTGTCCACCCCGCGCTCACGCAGGCGTTCGGGCAGGTCACAGGCCCCGGGGTAGAAGGCGCTGTAACGCTTTTTGCGCACGCGCACATCGCCGGGTTGCACATCGAGCTCGGGCCAGAGTTCATGGTCGGGGTGCCCAGGCGTCAGGGCCTGCAAGATCGAGGCGGAGAAAGCCGGATTGACCATGTGATCAAAAAACAAGGGCCAGGCATCGGGGCCCTGGGGCTGAAACGAGCCTTGCGCATAGGCCACCGTGCCGCCGGCCGCACGCAGGCAGGCAGCCAGCCGATTGACCTGCGGCACGATTTCGCGAGCCACAGGTGTCTCTGACGGTGCCCCGGGCCGCAAAAAAGCGTTCTGCATGTCGATCACCACCAGCGCGGTGCGGCGGGGTTCGAGCCGGTCAAACAGATGCAGGCGGCCGCGCCGGATGCGCATGCGTTCAACGATCTCGGCAGGCAGTGTGCTCGGGTGCATCCAATCTCCGTGGGGTGTGCAATGGGGGATGCCCACTATGCCCGGTGGGAATTGAATCGGCAAGGGGGCCAAGCCCTGCGGGGCGGACGCGAAAATAGGAACAAAATACCGACTTTCCCCAAAAAATACGACGCATCATGACGCCCCGTCTTCGCCTTCGCACCCTGATTCAGCGGCCGACACTGTTGGCGCTGGTTTGGCCCCTGGCTGCTGTGGCCGGCCCCCATGAGCATGGCGTGGCGCGCATGAATTTGGCCATCGACGGCCAGCAGTTGCAGGTCTCGATCCAGGTTCCACTGGAGAGCCTGCTCGGCTACGAGCGAGCCCCGCGCGACGCCACCGAAAAAGCCCAAGCCACAGCCATGCTCGATCGGCTCAAGCAAGCGCAGGAAGTCATCGTCACCCCGCCCGCCGCGCAGTGCCGCCCCGTCGAAGCGGGGCAGATCAAGGCCCCGCTGATCGAGGGCAAAGGCGGCGCAGAAAAGCATGGCGACCTGAACGGCGAATACAAACTGGTTTGTGCACAGCCGGCCGAGCTGCGCACCCTTGAAGCGAGCCTGTTTGAGGTATCACGGCGCATCACTCGCGTGCAAGTGCAAGTCGCTGGCCCCAAAGGTTCATCGCAAACCACTCTCAGGCGAAACAAACGGCAGATCAAGCTCAACCCGTGATGAGCCCCCCGCTTGCACTGCAGATCAACCAGTTGCGCTTTCGCTGGCCTGGCCAAGGACACGATGTCTTGCAACTGGCGCACATGACACTGCCTCCCGGCGAGCGTCTGCTGGTGCGCGGCGACAGTGGCTGCGGCAAGAGCACCCTGCTGTCGTTGGCCGCCGGCGTCCTGCTGCCCTCGTCCGGTGAAGTCAGCCTGCTGGGTCAAGCCTGGCATGCGCTATCGGCCCGTGAGCGCGAGCAGAGGCGGGCCGATCATGTCGGCTATGTGTTTCAGCAGTTCAACCTGCTGCCGTATCTGAGCGTGATCGACAACGTGATGCTGCCCTGCCGGCTATCGGCCAGGCGAGCCCAGCGCAGTGGGCACCCCAAGCAGGCGGCACAGCACCTGCTGGCCGCGCTAGACCTAGCGCAGCCCCTGTGGTCCAGGCCAGCCTCACAATTGTCGGTCGGCCAGCAGCAGCGGGTGGCGGCCGCGCGCGCGCTCATCGGCCAGCCCGAATTGGTGATTGCCGACGAACCCACCTCGGCCCTGGACGAGCGTCGCCGGGACGCCTTCATGCAATTGCTGATCGAGCAGTGCCAGCAGGCCGGCAGCGCCCTGCTCTTCGTGACCCACGACGAGCGCCTGCAAGCCTATTTTGAGCACACCCTGCAGTTGCCCGGCGTGGCGGAGAGCCAGGCATGAGGGGGTTGAGTCAACTGGCCTGGCGCAGCGCCTGGAGCCGGCGCTACAGCCTGTCTTGGGTGGCCTTGTCGATCGCATTGGCTACCTTCCTCATGCTCACTCTCGAGCAACTGCGGCAGGATGTACGCGCACATTTCACCCAATCGGTCTCGGGCACCGACCTCATCGTCGGCGCCCGCACCAGCAGCACGGCCTTGCTGCTGTATTCGGTCTTTCGCATCGGCAACGCCACCCACAACATCCGATGGAGCAGCGCGCAGGCCCTGGCCAATGATCCGGCCGTGGCCTGGGTCATCCCGATCTCCCTGGGCGACTCCTTCATGGGCTATCCGGTGGTGGCCACCAACGCCGCCTTTTTTGAGCATTTCCGCCATGGCGACCGGCAAGCCCTGGGGCTGGCTCAGGGCCGACCCTTCGGCGGTGTTTTCGAAGCGGTGCTGGGCGCTGAAGTGGCCCAACGCTTGCAACTCAAGCCGGGGCAGGCCATTGAACTGAGCCATGGCACTGGCGCGTTTTCGGCCGTCGATCATTCCGACAAGCCCTTTACCGTGGTTGGGGTTCTGGCCCGCACCGGCACGCCGGTCGATCGCTCGGTCCACATCGGACTCGACGGCATGCAGGCCATCCACCTGGACTGGGTTGCGGGCATGCCCGCACGTCAGGGCGTCAGCGCCGAACAAGCCAGCCAGATGGACCTCACCCCGACATCGGTGACGGCCTTGCTGGTGGGGCTGAAATCCCGTGCAGCGGTGTTTTCCATGCAGCGCAGCGTCTCGCAATTTGCCGCTGAGCCCCTGATGGCGGTGCTGCCGGGCGTGGCTCTGGATGAGCTATGGACCTTGGTGGGCGTGGGCGAGCAGGTGCTCGAACTGATGGTGATGCTGGTCGCTGCAGTCAGCCTGCTGGCCCTGGTGGCCACCATCAGCGCCGGGCTGGATCAACGCCGCCGTGAACTGGCGGTGCTGCGCTCACTGGGCGCCGGGCCGGGGCGGATCTTCGCCCTGATGCTGCTCGAAGGCACTCTGGTGACCGCCGGCGCCGCCGCTGCCGGCGTGCTGGCCACCGCCCTGGCCTTGAGTGCCGGTGGTCAATGGCTGTCGGCCCACTACGGAATCACCGTGGCCTGGCACTGGCTTGGTGCCCAGCAGTGGCTGATTCTGGCTGGCATCTTGCTGGCAGGCACCCTGGCCAGCGCGTGGCCAGGATGGCGTGCCTATCGCCTGTCCGTCCTGGACGGCCTGCAACCGAGGGCTTGATCGCATGGACAAACACAAGCGAATCTTGCTGCAAGCCGGACTGCTCACCGGCCTGCTGCACAGCACCCCGGCCCTGACGCAAAGCCGTGGCAACTACCGCACCCTGCAATGGGATGACCTGCTGCCCGAGGGCTGGAATCCGCAATCGGCACTGGTCGGCATGGATGCCAAGCGCATCGCCGAAGGCAGCGCCGAGGAACTCGAATGGCAGCGCAAGATGCGCAAGATCTGGGACAACGCGCCGGTGCGCGATGAACTGGAAGGCCAGCGGGTGCGCCTGCCCGGCTATGTGGTGCCTCTGGAGTACAGCACCGGCGCCATCCGGGAGTTTTTGCTGGTGCCTTATTTCGGCGCCTGCATCCACAGCCCGCCACCGCCGGCCAATCAGATCGTCATGGTTCGCATGCAAAAGCCGATACGCCTGCGAACCATGGACGCCTGCTGGGTTTCTGGCGTCATGGGTGTGCAGCAACAGTCCACCGACTGGGGCGTCAGCGGCTACAGCCTGTCGGGCCATCAGGTCGAGGAGTACCGCCCACCCCGCAAACCTTGAGGACCATCGCCAGAATGCTTGGCGCTGGCTCAAGCCACCACGCCGGCGCGACCGATGCCGCGGCGACACCAGGTTGGACCGGCCAGTACAGGGCACGCCCAGGTGGCGCTCTACCGCCGCCCTGGCAGCCCAACCTGCGACACAATGGGCCGGCTTAGCTTGGCGCGGCCCCAGCCGGGCCTGATCGTTTTTGACACACCCACCGCATGACCACCGATTCGACTCCAACCCCAGTCCGCCGTGCGGCCACGCTGGTGTTGCTGCGCCAGGGTAACCAAGGCCCCGAAGTACTGATGCTGCGGCGCGCCGAAAAAGGCGACCAAAACAGCGGCGCCTGGGTCTTCCCCGGGGGCCTGGTCGACGCCGGTGATGCCCAGTGCCACGATCTGTGCGTGGGCCTGAGCGACCATCAAGCCAGCGGCCAATTGAACCTGCCCGCTGGCGGCCTGGACCATCATGTGGCCGCCATCCGCGAATGCTTCGAGGAGGCCGGTATCCTGCTGGCTGAGGATGCCAAGGGCCGCAGCTTTGGCCGCTGGTTCGAGAGCCACCCGAGCGTGATGAGCGAGCGAGGACGGGTTGCGCGCGGAGAAATCGCACTGCGCCAGTTGTGCGAGCGCCATGCATTGCGCTTGGCGGCCCACCGCCTGCGCTACATCGCCCACTGGATCACGCCCCCGGTGCGCCCCAAGCGCTTCGACACCCGCTTTTTTCTGGCAACCGTTGAGGCCGATCAGCAAGCCGCCCACGACATGGTCGAGACGATCAAT
Organism: Polaromonas sp.; assembly: GCA_034680305.1. Taxonomy (GTDB): domain Bacteria; phylum Pseudomonadota; class Gammaproteobacteria; order Burkholderiales; family Burkholderiaceae_C; genus Polaromonas. The sequence goes on from JAXITB010000040.1 coordinate 8,204, forward strand.
CACCAATGGATGCGACCGGCCGACATGCTGGGCAGCGATGAGGCAAGCCGCCTGATGATGCCCCAGCGCAGTGTGCTGCAGGCACTGGCCGAACACGACAATGTACCGTCAGTGCTCCAGTGGGCAGACCAAGTGCAAGTGGTGACCCGCCCCTGAGGAGGCGCCAAACTCAAGCGCACCTCAGTCAAGCCCCGGCCTCAGGCCCCACGCCGGCCAAGTGCCGCCCATTGGCTCAGCGTCTGATCCATGTTCCCTTGGGCCCAGCTTCCGTCGAGGACAGACACCGCAAAATCGGCAATCCGATCCAGCGATGGCACGACCTCGGCCTGCCAACGCTTGCGGTCATCGCTCTCATGGCCCTTGATACATTCGCCCAAAGCCAGGCCCACGCTGGTCAAGCCCTCAGACACGATGTAGTCGAGTTCGCTGCCGGCATAGAAGCCGGGGGCCAGTTCAAAAGCCGTCAGCACCGCCTGGGCCATGGCAGCCGGGCCATGAACGCCAGGGGCATGCAGGCGGTGGGCGCCGCGGGCCAGGGCCAGACTCACCCGCTCCTGCTCAGCCAGCAGTTGCTCAAACGAGCGCTGTCCGATCCACAGGCCGACACGCGCCACCAGGGCATCATGAACCAGGCGCCTGACCGCCTGCCGAGATAATTGGGCCACAGCCATTCCTTCAGAAAAACAAACAAGCTGGAGTGTGTCGCAAAAGCAGCCCATCGGGACTCGGGGGCAACCCCCGATCCACGCCAAGCGGCCGCATCGGCTAAGCTCTCACCCCTCAAACACAAGGAGACACCATGCCCGGCCTGCTACCCCTGATCGATCCGGACGGATTGCTCGAATTCTCAGTGGTCTACACCGATCGGTCGCTCAACCACATGTCCCAGCGATTCCAGGGCGTGATGCGGGACATTTCGCGCATGCTCAAGGAGGTCTACCAGGCGCAATCGGTGGCCCTGGTTCCCGGCAGCGGCACCTTCGGCATGGAGGCCGTGGCGCGTCAGTTTGCCACCGGCAAGCATGTCATGGTGGTGCGAAACGGCTGGTTCAGCTACCGCTGGACCCAGATTTTCGACATGGGCCAGATCCCGGCCAGCCACAGCGTCATGAAGGCACGCCGCACGGCAGAAGGCAGCCAGGCGGCCTGGGCGCCGGCCCCGATCGAGGAAGTGACGGCGGCCATCGCCCGGGAAAAACCGGCGCTGGTGTTTGCCCCCCATGTGGAGACCTCGGCGGGCATGATGCTGCCCGACCAATACCTGCGGGCCCTGGCCGACGCGGTACACGCCCACGGCGGGTTGCTGGTGCTCGACTGCATTGCATCGGGGGCCATGTGGGTCGACATGCGCGCCACCGGCGTCGATCTGCTGATTTCTGCACCGCAAAAAGGCTGGAGCAGTTCACCCTGCTGCGCCATGGTCATGTTCAGTGAGCGGGCGCGCCAAGCCATCGACCAGACCCAGAGCACCACTTTTGCGATGGACCTGCGCAAATGGCTGCAGGTGATGGAAACCTACGAGGCCGGCGGCCATGTCTACCACACCACCTTGCCCACCGATGCGCTGGTTCGCCTGCGCGAAGTCATGCTCGAAACCGAGGCTTACGGTTTTGCCAAGGTTCGCCAGGAACAAATCGAACTCGGTCGGCAGGTACGCCAAGTGGTGGTGCAGGCCGGCTATCCCAGCGTGGCCGCGGCCGGCTTTGAGGCGCCGGGCGTGGTGGTCAGCTACACCACCGACCCTGACATCCAGTCCAGCAAGAAATTCATTGCTGCCGGCCTGCAAACGGCCGCTGGTGTGCCCCTGCAGTGCGACGAGCCGGCCGACTTCCGCACTTTCCGCCTCGGCCTGTTCGGGCTGGAAAAATGGCACCATGTCGATCGCACGGTGGGCCACCTCAAGGCAGCACTGGCCCGGCTGTAAGGCATTTGGATGGGCGGGCCACTGTTCGCGTCAATTGCGATTGACGCCATGGACTGACCATCGGGTAAGCCCCCACAAACCCTCTGGCGCGATGGGCGCAGTCCCTGTAGAGTACAGGGCATAAGTTCATCCGAACAATCAGAACGCCGCACTCACTGGGTGACGGCCTTCATTAAGGGCAGGAGGCGTGGCATGCCGCCAGATCGGCTACCCAAGCACATCACAGAGGCGCTGCTTCGGTCGCTGCATGCGCCCGAAGAACGAGTACCGCGCTACACCATCGTGTGGAGCGAGGGAGATGTGCACATGGAAGTGGCTTACCTCACCGACGAGCAACAGCAGCAACGCCTGGTGGCCCAGCTGACCCAACTGCGCGAGCGGGTGGAAGACGGCGAATTCATCGATGGCGTGAAATGGACCATCTTCTTTCCCGAAAGGCCTGACGGCAGTCACGGCGAACCACTGATCCTGGGCGAACCCAGCCCGGAGCAGCTTCGCTCGGCACTGGAGATGGTGCAGGCCCAGTGGGAAGGCCTGGAGTCGGTCGAGCGGGCCAGGCTGTCGTCGAAAAGAGACTCCTGAAGCAGGCTCCCACAAGCCTGTGGCTGTGAGTGCGGCCCACCGAGTGTCACAGGACGGCGTGGCGATCTCGCTAAGATCTGCCACGCTGCCCTTTGTCCAACCAGGCCCCAACCGTGCTGTCCTACCTCACCATCCCCGTTACGCCATTCCAGCAAAACTGCTCCCTCATCTGGGACGAGCAAAGCCGACAGGCCGCCGTGATCGACCCGGGCGGTGACCTTGACCAGGTGCTGGCACAGGTGGAGCGGCTGGGCCTCAAGCTAGAGCAGATTTGGCTGACCCACGCCCACATCGACCATGCCGGGGGCACGGGCGAGTTGGCCCGACTCAAGGGCCTGCCCATCATCGGCCCCCACCCCGACGATCAATTCCTGATTGATGCCCTGCCCCAACAGAGCGTGATGTTCGGATTTCCGCAGGCCGAGCCCTTTGCCCCCGACCGCTGGCTTCAAGAGGGCGACACCGTGACACTGGGCGCCCACACCCTGCAGGTGCGTCACTGCCCGGGGCACACCCCGGGCCATGTGGTGTTTTATTCACCCGATTTGCAGCGCGCCTTTGTCGGCGATGTGCTGTTTGCCGGCAGCATCGGCCGCACCGACTTCCCGCGGGGCAACCACGACCAGCTCATTGCCAGCATCAGAAACCGGCTCTGGCCCCTGGGCGATGCCACCGTATTCATTCCTGGCCACGGGCCGGAAAGCAGCTTCGGACGCGAGCGGCGCAGCAACCCCTTTGTGGCCGATCGCTGAGTCCTGACTCGGCACCACCCGCACTGGCGAGCGATGCTGAGTTACGAGGCCTGGTTCGCAATCACAGCATAGGCCACGATTTCCAGCTTCATGCCCGGCACCACCAGTGCGGCCACCGCAGCGCTGGAGCGGTTTGGGTAAGGCGCCGAGAAAAACTCGCGGTACACCGCGTCGATGGCAGCCATGTCGGCCACCTCGGTCATGTAGATCAGAACCTGGGTGACATCGGCCAGGGTACCGCCAGCAGCCTCGACGGCACGCTGCAAATTCGCAAAGGTCAGTCGGGACTGCTGATCAATCGGCCCGGTGTCGATGCTGCCGTCGGCCTGCACCGGCCCATGCGCGGTAAATAGCATCGACGAGCGGCTCAGGTCCGCTTTGATGGCCCAGGAAAAAGGCTGCTTCAGGGCGGGCAGGCCCACATCGACAGGGGTGTGCGGCATGGGATCTCCGGGTCACAAAAGGCGACTGGGGCATCATAGGGCTGGGTTGAGCGCTCCAGGGGCTCTCGACCCACAAGCACTCGAGGCCGCGAACAGCAAGGCCATGGAGGAACTGACGCTGCCAGGGCCCCAGAAAGACAAAAGGCCCGAACAAACGGGCCTTTTGAAGGATTGGCGGAGTGGACGGGGCTCGAACCCGCGACCCCCGGCGTGACAGGCCGGTATTCTAACCAACTGAACTACCACTCCTGGTAGCAACAACTTTGCTCTTTCGAGCCAAGCGCCTGACCTTGCGATCAGGCT
>JAXITB010000041.1:0-12049 GCA_034680305.1 Polaromonas sp.
ATATCCAGGAGATCCAAGATGCATGGAACCGTCACTTTGGGGGCTGAGGTCACCAATGTCTCGACGCACTGCTTTTGGCTGCTGCTCGGGGATGAAGAGCTTGCCGTACCTTTCAGCGAATTCCCGTGGTTCAAGAAGGCCACGATTGAGCAGCTCTGCGAAGTACAGCGCCCAACCGAAGACCACTTGTACTGGCCCCAACTTGACGTTGACTTATCCGTCGAATCTATCCGTAAGCCAGCGAGCTTTCCGCTGGTCTCGCGCAGCGCTGCCTAAGCCCTCGCTCCAGCGGAGCGCCATCAAACCAGTGCCTTAAGATTCGTCCCCTATGAACTGGCTCGACCAAATCAAGTGGGACGCCCAAGGCCTGGTGCCTGTCATCGCCCAAGAGGTTGGCTCCGGTGACGTGCTGATGTTTGCCTGGATGGACCGGCAAGCCCTGGAAAAGACGGCCGAGTTGGGCCGCGCGGTGTATTTCAGTCGTTCGCGGGGCAAGCTCTGGTTCAAGGGCGAGGAGTCCGGGCATGTACAAACCGTGCACGAGATCCGGCTGGACTGCGACAACGACGTGGTGCTGCTGCAGGTCACCCAGGTCGGCCATGAGCCCGGTATTGCTTGCCACACCGGGCGCCACAGTTGTTTTTTCCAGCGCTATCAAGACGGGCAGTGGCAAGCCGTCGAGCCCGTGCTCAAAGACCCCGCGCAGATTTATCAAAAATAAACCAGCATGAGCTCCAACGACACCCTCGCCCGGCTCGCTGCCGTGCTCGAAAGCCGCAAAATCGCCAATGGCGGCAACCCCGAGGCCAGCTATGTGTCTCGGCTGTTCGCCAAGGGGCCTGACGCCTTCCTCAAGAAGATCGGCGAGGAAGCCACCGAGGCGGTGATGGCGGCCAAGGACCTCGAGCACGCGCCATCGCCGCAGTCGCGCGAGCGCCTGGTGGGCGAGGTGGCCGACCTGTGGTTTCACACCATGGTGGCCCTGGCCCATTTCGAGCTCAAGCCGGCCGATGTGCTGGCTGAACTTGAGCGGCGCGAAGGTTTGAGCGGCCTCGAAGAAAAAGCCTTGCGCAAGGCCCAGGCCCGTGAGGCCGACGGCCACTGAGCCGCCCCTTTTTAACCCACCTGGCCCCTGCCTCTCATGTCCCTGCCCGAGCCCTTCATGCCCCCTGGCGGCAAGACGTCTGGCGAGCGATTCCTGATGCAGGTCCTCTATGGTCTGCACACCCTGGCCTGGTTCTCGGTGGGCATGCTGGCGGTGCTGGCCCTCATCCTCAACTACATTCGGCGCGGCGATGAATCCGATGCGCTGTACCTGGCGCACCACCGTTACATGATCACCACCTTCTGGTGGACCGTGTTCTGGCTGCTCTTGCTGGCCCCGCTTTGGCTGCTTTTCATTTTCCCGGGCTGGCTGGCCTATCTGGTGGTGTTGTTTTGGTACCTTTACCGTTGCCTCAAGGGCTGGCTGCGTTTCAACGATGGTCGCCCGCCTGTGAATCCGCCCCCTTTCTGAGTGTTTCACCATGAGCCATACGTCTGAAAACTGTATCTTTTGCAAGATTGCTGCCGGCCAGATTCCCAGTCGCAAGGTCTATGAAGACGACGAGATTTATGCTTTCCATGACATCAATCCGTGGGCGCCGGTGCATTTCCTCATCATTCCCCGGGCCCACATTGCGTCCATGGCCCAGGTCGGGCCTGAGCATCAGGCCTTGCTCGGCCGCATGATGCTGCTGGCTCCTCGGTTGGCGCTGGAGCAGGGCTGCAAGCCCTATCCTGAAGGCGGTTTTCGCATCGTTACCAACACTGGCGCCGAGGGCGGGCAAGAGGTGCATCACCTGCACTGGCATGTCATGGGCGGGCCGCGCCCTTGGCTGCGCGGCTGATCGCAGCCCCGGCCGGCTTTGCCCCAGCAAGGTCAACGGGCTTGAGGCCCGTGGGCCTGGCCCAAGACCGATAGAATGAGCGCAACGCTGTTCGGATGGACCGAACCGCCGTGCAGGAGTACAACATGGGTTCGTTTTCCATCTGGCATTGGCTGATCGTTCTGGCGATCGTGGTCATGGTTTTTGGCACCAAAAAGTTGAGGAGTCTGGGTTCAGACCTCGGCGGTGCGGTCAAAGGCTTCAAAGACGGCATGAAAGACGGCGGCAGCAGTACGCAAGCTGCTGACGACGCGAGCAAGGCGCCGGCGGCGCAGGTGGCCAATCAGACGGCCGCTCCGGCTGATGACAAGAACACCATCGACGTTCAGGCCCGTCCCAAGTCCTGAGTTGACGGCCTGCGCCCCTTGCGCGCAGCGCCGAAACCGAGTTTGTCATGATCGATCTGGGCGTTTCCAAGATGGCCTTGATCGGCGCTATTGCGCTGATCGTCATCGGACCTGAAAAACTGCCGGGCGTGGCCCGCACGGTCGGCGCGCTGCTGGGCAAGGCCCGGCGCTATGTGGCCGAGGTCAAGAACGAGGTCAACCGCACCATGGAGCTCGATGAGCTCAAGAAGATGAAGGAAACCATGGAGTCGGCGGCCCGCGACGTGCAAAGCTCAGTCCAGACCACGGCCACCGATTTCGAGAAGTCCTGGAGTGAAGTCACCAGTGGCCTGGAACAGGCCGCCACCGCCGTCGATGTGCCCCCCATGATCGTGTTTCCGGAATACAAACACCCCGGCAAGAAATGGCGCGTCAAGCAAGGGGCGATGCCGCAGTGGTACAAGGCGCGCTCTGGCGTGCGCACCCGGGCCTTGTCTGGCGCGGCGCGTGTGGCCCGTTTCCGGCCACGCTCTTCGGCGCAAGGCTGAGCGGCCGATGCCTCCCATAGCGACTTCATGAGCACCCCGCAGAACGACAAACCTGACGAGCTGGCCGGTACCGAGCAGCCCTTTGTGCAGCACCTGATGGAGCTGCGCGATCGCCTGATCAAGGCCATCTTGGCCATGGGCCTGATGGCTGCGGCGCTGGCGCTGTACCCCGGCCCCAGCGCCCTGTACGACCTGTTGGCCGCGCCTTTGGTGGCGACCCTGCCCCAGGGAGCCACGCTCATTGCCACCAACGTGGTCTCGCCCTTCATGGTGCCGATCAAGATTTTGTTCATGGCCGCCTTCATGTTGGCCTTGCCCGTGGTGCTCTATCAGCTCTGGGCCTTCGTCGCGCCGGGGCTGTATTCGCACGAAAAGCGCCTGGTCTTTCCGTTGGTGATTTCCAGCACGATTTTGTTTTTCGTCGGGGTGGCTTTCAGCTACTACCTGGTGCTCGGCCAGGTGTTCACTTTCATTCAGAGCTTCGCGCCCAAGTCGATCACGGCCGCCCCGGACATCGAGGCCTACCTCAATTTCGTCATCGGCATGTTCCTGGCCTTCGGTCTGGCTTTCGAGGTGCCGGTGGCCATCATTTTGCTGGTGCGCATGGGCGTCGTCTCAACCACCCAGTTGCGTCAGTGGCGCGGGTATTTCTGGGTTGGCGCGGCGGTGGTGACCGCACTGGTGACGCCGCCAGATGCCGGCTCCATGCTGATGCTGCTGGCCGTCGTTGGCGCCCTGTATGAGGTGGGCATCATTGCCGCGCAGATGTTCGTCAAGCACAGCAAGGCCCCCGAGCCGACCGAGCCTGCTGCAACAGACGGCAAGGACAGCCCACCGGGCTGATCGCGCATCGAGCTTGGGCCTCGACGGTGTCGGGCGCTCGGGCTTGCGGGGCGGTCGCTAAATCTCTTGCGGCACTCAGGGCGCCGCGATCACTCAGCGTGGTTCATCTCACTTGCTTGGGGCCCGGCCGCTTGCCGGGTGTGACCGTCAAGGTGGTACTTCCCTCGCGGCGCTCGATGGTCAAGGGCGCGGGCTCGCCAGGTTTAAGCGCGGCCACTGCCCCCAGCAATTCCGACACGTTCTTGACCGGTCGGGTCGCCACTTGCGTGATCACATCGCCAGGTTTGATCCCGGCCTGCGCCGCCGGGCCGTTTTGCAGCACCCCGGTGATGATCACGCCCTCACGGGTCTTGATGTTGAAGGCCTGGGCCAACTCGGCATTGAGCTCCTGCGGCTCAACCCCGATCCAGCCCCGGGTGACCTGACCGTCACGCACGATGGCATCGAGCACCTGCCGCGCGGTTGAGACCGGGATGGCAAAGCCGATGCCCATGGAGCCGCCCGAGCGCGAATAAATGGCCGTGTTGATGCCCAGCAGATGCCCCTGCGTGTCGACCAAGGCGCCGCCCGAGTTACCGGGATTGATGGCCGCGTCGGTCTGAATGAAATTCTCGAACACATTGATGCCCAGCTGATTGCGTCCGAGCGCACTGATGATGCCGCTGGTGACGGTCTGGCCGACCCCAAACGGGTTGCCGATGGCCAGGACCTGGTCACCGATCTCCAGCTCATCGGAATTGCCCAGCACGATGGCCGGCAGCTTGTCGAGTTCGATCTTGAGCACCGCCAGATCAGTTTCTGGGTCGGTGCCGATCACCCGGGCCCTGGCTTTGCGCTGGTCGTTGAGGCTGACCTCGATGTTGTCGGCACCTTCGATCACATGGTTGTTTGTCAGGATGTAGCCGGCCGGGCTGACGATCACGCCGCTGCCCAGCCCCACCTGAGGCTCGCCCGGGGCCTGATCGCCAAAGAAAAACCGAAACCAGGGGTCTTTCGTCTGGGGGTTGCCTGCACCCGCCTTGTTGGCGGTGATGCTGACCACGGCGGCCGAACCGGCTTTGGCCGCCGCGCTGAAGCTGCCTGCGGCGCTGGCCTTGGTGCTGCCCGGCGCTGCCTGGATCAAGGCCACGGTACCACCGGCGGTCGGCCCAGCCCGGAGCCATTGCGGCTTGAGGGTGGCCACGACGAAATAGGCCGCCAGCAGCACGGTCACGGATTGGGAGAACAGCAGCCAGAATTTACGCATGGATGAAAGCGACCCTCAGGACAAGGCCTGTAATTGGTGACCGGGCGCTCATTTTCAACCAGGACGCTGGCGATGCGGCCCGGTCGGTGCAACGACATAATGACATGATGAGTCTGCCCACCTCTTCCGTGCAGCCCCCCTCCGACGGGGCCTGCGTCACCCGCGCGCAACTGGCAGCGCGGTTTGATCAGCTGCTCGAGCCCCAGCGTTTCAAGGACTACGGGCCCAACGGCTTGCAGGTCGAAGGGCGCGAGCAGGTGCACAAGATCGTCTCGGGCGTGACCGCCAGCCTGGCCCTCATTGAGGCTGCGATTGCGCGTGGCGCCGACGCAGTTCTGGTTCACCATGGCCTGTTCTGGCGTGGCCAGGATGGCCGCGTGACTGGCTGGATGAAGCAGCGCCTGGCCCTGCTGCTGGCCCACGACATCAACCTGTTCGCCTATCACCTGCCGCTCGATGCGCATCCTGAACTGGGCAACAACGCTCAGCTGGGGCTGCGTCTGGGGCTACAGGCCTTCGACGGTACAGCTGGCCGCTTCGGCGAGCAGGCGCTGGGCTTTGTAGGGGGCTGCCGTGATGGCGCTGGGCATGAGTCACCGCAAGCCCTGGCCCACGCGGTCGAGCTGGCCTTGGGCCGCCCCGTCACCCTGGTCGCCGGCCAGGGCGGGCCGGTGCGCACGGTAGCCTGGTGCAGCGGTGGCGCCCAGGGCTATTTCGAGGCGGCCATTGCCGTCGGCGCGCAGGCCTTCATCACTGGGGAAATCTCTGAGCCGCAGGCGCACTTGGCGCGCGAGACGGGCGTGAGCTTCATCGCCTGCGGCCACCATGCGTCTGAGCGCTACGGGGCACCTGCATTGGCGGGCTTTGTGGCCGCCGAGTGGGGCCTGGCGCATGAGTTCGTCGACATCGACAACCCAGCATGAAGCCCATCGTCATCAGCATGGGCGATGCCGCCGGCGTTGGCCCTGAAATCATCCTGAAGGCGCTGGCCCAGACGCCGGGCGACGCCGCTGGCGTGGTGGTGCTGGGCGATGTGCGCGCCCTGCGTCGGGCCAACACCCTGCTCGGCCAGGCCGCGCTGGCGCTGGCTGAGGTGAGCACGCTGGCGCAGGCCCAGGACTTGCCACCGCGCTGTGTGGGCATGCTTCAGTCCTGCGAGCTGCCCGAATTGCCGCTCTGGGGGCAGGTCAGTGCGGCGGCTGGTCTCGCGGCCGGCCAATGCATCGTGGCCGGAGCCCGCGCCGTGCTCTCTGGGCAGGCCCGCGCACTCGTGACCGCGCCCATTCACAAGGAGGCCCTGGCGGCCGCCGGCCCCGCTTGGGCGCGCTTTCCTGGCCACACCGAGCTGCTGCAGGATGAGGCTGCCCGGCATTTGGGCTGCCCGGTCGAGGCGCTGCCAGTGCGCATGATGCTGGCCAATCCGGAGTTGCGCACGGTGCTGGTGAGCATTCATGTCTCGCTGCGTCAGGCGCTTGACCTGGTCAGTGCCGACCGGGTGCTGCAAACCTTGCAGATCACCCATACCGCCTTGACGCGGGTGCTGGGCCGCCCGCCTCGCATGGCGGTCGCGGGGCTCAACCCGCACGCGGGGGAAGGCGGCTTGTTCGGACGCGAAGAGATCGAGCACATTGCGCCGGCCATTGCGCAGGCGCGCGCGCTGGGCTTGGATGCCAGCGGCCCCTTTGCGCCTGATACGGTGTTCATGCGGGCGCGCGACGGCCACTTTGATGTGGTCATCGCGATGTACCACGACCAAGGGCTGATTCCAGTGAAATACCTTGGGCTCGAGCACGGCGTCAATGTGACGCTGGGGCTACCGATGCTGCGCACCAGCCCCGACCACGGCACGGCATTTGACATTGCCGGCACCGGCCGCGCCGATCCGGCCAGCCTGCTGGCTGCGCTTCGACTGGCCCGCCAGTGGAGTGAGCCGCACCCCGCTTAGCTCCGGCTCTTTTGATCGGCCGCCAGTGTGAGCTCAGCGCGGCGGCTGCAAGCTGTCGCGAATTTCGCGCAGCAGCAGTACCTGCTCGGGCACCTGGGGTACCGCCGGCGCCGCCGCTACCTCGGCCGTTTGGCGCCGCTTGAGCCGGTTGATTTGCCTGACCATCACGAAGATCACCCCAGCCAGGATCAGGAAGTTGACTGCCACAGTCACGAACTGGCCATAGGCGATGACCGGCACCCCGGCTTTTTTCAGGGCCTCAAGGGTGCGCAGCGTACCCTCCGGAACGGCCCCCAGGATGATGAACAGGTTAGAAAAATCGATCTTGCCCACCAGGAGCGACACCACTGGCATGATCAGGTCGCCCACGACCGACTCGACCAATTTGCCAAAGGCCGCACCGATGATGACGCCGACAGCCAGATCGACGACATTGCCTTTGAGCGCAAACTCCTTGAATTCACTGATGATCGACATGGATAAGCCCTTAATGAAAAAGAGATGTTTTTAATACATAAGGATTCATTCGGTCAAGCGCGGCAGGCCATGTTGGGCCCTCATTGACCATGCTGGGAATGCCTCATCGGGCTCCGCTACAATTAGTGGTTGTCCCCAATACGCCTTTAGCGCGCGAGTTCCGAAGGATTTTCATGACCCAAAGCAGCCAAGCCAGCGCGGCGCCCGCCTCCGGGCCCCTTGACCCCACAAAAAGAAACTGGATCCTGGCGACTGCCGCCGTGGGCGGAGCAGGTGCCGCTGCGGTGGCCGTTCCGTTTGTGAGCACCTTCCAGCCTTCCGAGCGCGCCAAAGCCGCCGGCGCGGCGGTCGAGGTCGATATCTCTGCCCTCAAGCCCGGTGAGAAGCTCACCGTCGAGTGGCGCGGCAAGCCCGTCTGGATCATCAAGCGCACCCCCGAACAGCTCGAGAGCCTGAAAAAGACCGAAGGCCAGCTGGCCGATCCGGCCTCGCAGCGCAACCCTGCCGAGCTGACGCCCGCCTATGCGCGCAATCCCAACCGCTCCATCAAGCCCGATGTGCTGGTGGCCGTGGGCATTTGTTCGCACCTGGGCTGCTCGCCGGTCGACAAGTTCCAGACCGGTGCCCAGCCTTCGCTGCCCGACGACTGGAACGGTGGCTTCCTGTGCCCTTGCCATGGCTCGACCTTCGACATGGCCGGCCGGGTCTTCAAAAACAAGCCGGCTCCTGACAACCTCGAGGTGCCGCCCCACATGTACCTGTCCGACACCAAACTGTTGATCGGCGAAGACAAAAAGGCCTGACGCCCCTTCGGGCTGCACAGGCCCGGTCCCTGGACTAGGAAAACCAAGATGGCAGACTTCAAAGAAATTTCACCGAATGCGCCTGCCGGCGCCAAGTTCATGAACTGGGTGGACAACCGGTTCCCGGCCACCAAGATGTTCAAGGAGCATCTGAGCGAGTACTACGCGCCCAAGAACCTGAACATCTGGTACATGTTTGGGTCGCTGTCCTTGTTGGTGCTGGTCATCCAGATCGTCACCGGCATCTTCCTGACCATGAACTACAAGCCGGACGCTGCACTGGCTTTCGGCTCGGTCGAGTACATCATGCGCGACGTGCCCTGGGGCTGGCTGATCCGCTACATGCACTCCACCGGTGCTTCGGCGTTCTTCATTGTGGTCTACCTGCATATGTTCCGCGGCCTCATTTACGGCAGCTACCGCAAGCCACGCGAACTGATCTGGATCTTCGGCTGCGCCATCTTCCTAGCGCTCATGGCAGAGGCATTCATGGGCTACCTGCTGCCCTGGGGCCAGATGAGCTACTGGGGCGCCCAGGTGATCGTGAACCTGTTTGCTGCCATCCCTTTCATCGGACCCGACCTGGCTCTGCTGATCCGCGGTGATTTCGTGGTCGGCGACGCCACGCTCAACCGCTTTTTTGCCTTCCACGTGATCGCCGTTCCCCTGGTGCTCTTGGGCCTGGTGGTGGCACACATCATTGCACTGCACGAAGTGGGCTCCAATAACCCCGACGGTGTGGAGATCAAGGCCAACAAGGACCCCAGCGGCAAGCCGGTCGATGGCATCGCCTTCCATCCCTTCTACACGGTGCACGACATCTTTGGTGTCAGCGTGTTCCTGCTGGTGTTTTCTGCGGTGGTGTTCTTCGCGCCCGAGGCAGGCGGCTACTTCCTGGAGTACAACAACTTCATTCCGGCCGATCCGCTCAAGACACCGGCCCACATCGCTCCAGTCTGGTACTTCACACCGTTTTACTCCATGCTGCGTGCCATCACCACCGAGATGATGTATGCACTGGTGCTGTGCGTGGCGGTTGCTGCCTTGCTGGCCGTCGTCAAAGGCCGCCTCAATGCCTTTTTCAAGGCTGTGGTACTGGGCGGTGCCGCCCTGCTGTGCGTATTCATGCTGACCATCGACGCCAAGTTCTGGGGCGTGGTCGTCATGGGCGGTGCGGTGATCATCCTGTTCTTCTTGCCCTGGCTCGACAACAGCCCGGTCAATTCGATCCGTTATCGTCCGAGCTGGAACAAGTGGCTGTACGCCATCTTCGTGGTCAACTTCCTGGTGCTGGGCTATCTGGGTATCAAGCCACCGTCTCCGATCAATGAGCGGGTGTCGCAGATCGGTACCCTGTTTTACTTCGGCTTCTTCCTCCTGATGCCCTGGTGGAGCCGCATCGGCACCTTCAAGCCGGTGCCTGATCGCGTGACGTTTGCCGCCCACTGATAGCGCTGGAGAACCTTAGACATGAACCAACTCAAAAAAATGGCTCTGGCCCTGCTGGCGGGCATGGCTTTCATCACGGGTGCTCAGGCTGCGGGCGGTGGTGGGATTGCCTGGGACAAAGCGCCTGACCGCACCAACGACTTTGCCGCCCTTCAAAACGGCGCCAAGTTGTTCGTCAACTACTGCCTGAATTGCCACTCGGCCGCTTTCATGCGCTACAACCGCCTGACCGACATCGGTCTGACGGAAAAGCAGATCAAGGACAACCTGCTGTTCACCACGGAGAAGGTGGGTGAGACCATGAAGGCGTCCATTGATCCGAAGGAGGCCAAGGCCTGGTTCGGCGGCAATCCGCCCGATCTGACGGTGATTGCGCGCTCGCGCGCCGCCTCGGGTCAGGGCAGTGGCGCCGACTACCTCTACACCTACCTGCGCACCTACTACCGCGACGACACCAAGGCCACCGGATGGAATAACCTGGCCTTCCCGAACGTGGGCATGCCGCATGTCCTGTGGGAGTTGCAGGGCGAGCGCGAGCCGATCTTCCAAAAGGCCATGAGCCATGGGCAGGAGACGCAGGTGTTTTCTGGCTGGAAGCAAGTCAGCGCCGGGACGATGTCGCCGCGCGAGTTTGACTCGGCCATGGCTGACCTGGTGTCTTATCTGCAGTGGATGGCCGAGCCAGCACAGAACACCCGGGTTCGGGTGGGCGTCTGGGTCTTGCTCTTTCTGGGCCTGCTCATCCTTGCCGCTTGGCGCCTGAATGCCGCCTACTGGAAAGACGTCAAATAATCACTGAGTCCAGGCCCAAGGGTCTGGCGCCTTCGGGAGTGGCAGCCGAGCGGGATGATCCTGCCGGTTTCCACTCCTTCGTTATCTAGGAGACCTGCTGTCATGATGGTTCTGTACTCCGGCACAACCTGCCCGTTTTCTCACCGTTGCCGTTTCGTCTTGTTTGAAAAGGGCATGGACTTCGAGATCCGTGATGTCGACCTTTACAACAAGCCGGAAGACATCAACGTCATGAATCCGTATGGCCAGGTGCCCATCCTGGTCGAGCGCGATCTGATCTTGTACGAGTCCAACATCATCAACGAGTACATCGACGAGCGCTTTCCGCATCCGCAATTGATGCCGGGCGACCCGGTCGACCGGGCCCGTGTGCGGCTGTTCCTGCTCAACTTCGAGAAGGAGCTGTTTGTTCATGTCAGCACCCTCGAATCGCGCGCGGCCAAGGGCAACGAGAAAACGCTTGAAAAGGCCCGCGCACACATTCGCGATCGCCTGACGCAGTTGGCCCCGGTCTTCCTCAAGAACAAATACATGCTGGGGGAGAACTTCTCCATGCTGGACGTGGCCATTGCCCCGCTGCTTTGGCGCCTTGATTACTACGGCATTGACCTGTCGAAGAACGCGGCGCCGCTGCTCAAATACGCCGAGCGCATCTTCTCGCGGCCGGCCTACATCGAGGCGCTGACGCCCTCTGAGAAGGTCATGCGCAAGTGAGCGTGAGGCTGACTTGAACGAGCTGATGAAGGGACCGGAGCATGGCTCCACCCGCCCCTACCTGATTCGTGCGCTCTACGAGTGGTGCACCGACAACGGCTTGACGCCCTACGTGGCGGTACAGGTCGATGAGTCGGTGCAGGTGCCGCGTGAGTTCGTCAAGAACAACGAGATCGTGCTCAACATCAGCTTTGATGCCACCAGCTCGCTCAAGCTGGGCAACGAGTTCATCGAGTTCAAAGCCCGTTTTGGCGGCGTAGCCCGCGAGATCATCGTGCCCATCGAGCGCGTCATCGCCATCTATGCGCGTGAAAACGGGCAGGGCATGGCTTTTCCCGCAGCGCCGCTGCCCACCTCAGCCGGCCCTGAACCGCTGGCGCCAGAGCCTGTCACGGGCACGTCCCTGGCCCTGGCCAGTGCGCCGCCTCCCAGCGACAGCAAGGTCAGCCCCATCGGACCTGAGGCGACTCGGTCCACCGACGAGCCGCCCCCACAGCCGCCCAAGCCAGGCCCGGGTCGGCCATCGCTCAAGCGCATCAAATAGCCCGGGCCCCTGCAGTACACTTGCACCCGGTTTGCCGGCTTAGCTCAGTTGGTAGAGCAACCGCCTTGTAAGCGGTAGGTCATCAGTTCGAATCCGATAGCCGGCACCATTCCTTTCAGGCCCGACGAGTTCGGGCCTTTTCATGGCTGTTTGCAAACTGCCGGTGAGCGGAAAGCGCTTGCTCGGCGTCGACCTGAGCACCCGGCCTTCAGGCCTTGCCCGGGTCCAAGATCTTGACTTGAATCCGCTCGACCGGCCAGCCGCGTTGCTTGAGCCGGCCTAGCAGGGTGGGCAGCAACTGGCGCAGCTTGGCGGCGGCAGCGCTGCTGCTCACCAGCAGGCTCCACTGCCCGTCCTGGCAGGGGCCGGCGTGTACCTTGATGGCTGCCGGCAGCAGTTCGCGCACATCGTGCAGCATGGCGCCCGACTGCTGA
>JAXITB010000042.1:0-11923 GCA_034680305.1 Polaromonas sp.
ACTTGATGGCACCCGTTCCGGAGCTTGGAATGCCATCGGCATCGGCCAGGGTGTGGCTGGCGGTCAGCACCTGTCCCTGCCGTGCAGCACCGCCAATGGTGATACCGCCGGTGGGCGCATCGTTGACGTTGACCACAGCCGCCGTGGCGCTGCTGGTCACGTTCTCTGAACTATCCTGCTGGTCAATGTAGCTGGCTGTCACCGTGATGGCCTTGCCCACTTCGGCCTGGGTCAGGGTGTAAGTGCTGGCCGTGGCGTCATTGATGGCCACACCGCCGGCCAGCCACTGGTACTTGATGGCACCCGTTCCGGAGCTTGGAATGCCATCGGCATCGGCCAGGGTGTGGCTGGCGGTCAGCACCTGTCCCTGCCGTGCAGCACCGCCAATGGTGACACCGCCGGTGGGCGCATCGTTGGTGTTGGCGACGCGTTGCGCCGGTGAAAAAAACGCGGTGCTTCCTCCCAATGCGTCGCTCGTGATCAGGCGCAGCCGCAGGTAGGCACCGACCTCGCTCTGTGCGGAGGCGATGGTGTAGGCGCTGGCGTTGGCGCCCTCAATGTCGAGCCAGTTGTTGCCATCGGCAGACCGCTGCCATTGGTAGCTTGTGGCGGTGATGGCGCCGTCCTCGTCCGACAGGGCCGTCACCGATGCAGTGATTCGTTGCCCCTGGGCCACCGTGCCCGCCAGTGCCACGGATCCCGTGGCACTGCGATCGCTGACCCGCCCTGTTTGAGCCAGGTACAGAGTGCCTTCGATCAAGGTGCTGCTACTGGCCAGTGGCGTTGTCGCATTGGAGGTAAAGGCCGCCAAGGCCCCATTGGGCGACAGGGCGGCTGAAACGACAGCCCCGTCTGAGGCAGCAAGGTTGGCGGGCAAGACGGTGGTGCTTCCACTTCGAGCATCGACCACCATCAAGAAGGTGGAGCCGTAGTCACCCGCCACAGCAGACGATGAACTGAGCAGTGCGACGATTTCGCCCCCCCGGCTGGTGCTGACCACGGCGGCGCCGGCATCCAAGGCTGTTTGCTGATTCCAAGTCAGGCGACTGGTCTGGTTGTTGGCGTAGACGAAAACGTCGGCTGCGCTATTGGTGTCACTGACCGCTAGTTGAGGGCTGATGCTGTTGAAGTAAACGCCGTTTGCCGTAATGAGAGGTCCTGCAAACTCGGGCTGTCCATCCCCGGATACCGTCATGCCCCCTGTGGCCAACGTGCCGTTGCTAGAAAGCAAGGTCAGCGTGGGCTGTCCGCTCAGTCCGTTGGCACCATAGTTCTGGCTCCAGAGGTAGGCATCACCGGCCTGAGCTGACTCGCCGTTGGTGTCTTTGGTGCTGAAAGCGTACTCGCTGATGAAACTGATCTGTACCTGGCCGTTGTGCAGCAGCAAGCTTCCCAACTGGCTAGGCAGCGTCGGGTCATCGCCCGCGGCCGTTGAGACGCGGGTAAATTGACCCGTCTGGCGGTCGAGCAGGTAGACATCATCGCCCTGATTGGCATCGGTCACCTGCTCCATGACGGCCGCATCGGTTTGTAGCGCCACAAAGCGGCCGTCGCTGCTCATAGCAAATCGGACGACCTTGCCTGAAGGCAGATCCCCCAATACATTGAGCGACGTCACCTTACCATCGATCAACAGGGCCAGGTGCTTGTCGTTGTCCTGGCCGGGCAGGCTGTAGAGCACCGCCAGACCTGGTTTTTCTTGAAGTGCAAGCGCTTGGACGGCATGAATGTCAACCAAGCTCAAGTCATCGACCTGTTGGCCCAAAGCCAAGCCCAGACTGGCGTTGATGTTCAGGGTGTACTTTTCTTGCTTGAGGTCATAGAGCCAGGCGGCATGCCTGAGGGACGAGGCAGCGAGGTAACTCACGCGCACGAGCAAGCCCTGACCGTCCAGCGTGAAGCCAGGCGAATCCATCAGGAGTTCAGACCCGGCGTAACTGGACAGTTCCGGCAGCGGGATGGCTTTGATGGTCATTCCATGTTCTGCAGAGTCTTAGATGGCGCCATAGATGTCGCCGCCATTGAAGGCCGGGTCCACGGTACCAACCAGTCTGACCAGGTCAATGGCCGCCTGCGGCCCATTGCCATCCGGGTCAAAGCGCAGCATGCCCTGGGCCGTATCGAGCAGGAAATGATCGTTGTTGTCCAAAGCCCGTGCCCCGGCGCCCTTGACAAAGGAATCTGCTTGAACGGTGCCCGATGACGGAAAGCTCGAGGCATTGATCTGGCTCCAGAAGCTCAACAGATCGACCACCAGAAGGTCTTGGCCCGACACAAAGTCGGTGACCTGATCTGCGGCCAGGCCGGTCGCGTTGCGCGCCAACACAAACTGATCGCTGCCGACACCTCCCGTCAGGGTGTCGACGCCGCCACCGCCTTCGAGGATGTTGTCGCCCACATTGCCGACGATCTGGTTGGCGGCCGAGTTGCCCACGCCGGCCGCATCGCTGATGCCGACCAATAGCAGATTTTCGATGCCGTCGGGCAAGGTGGCGTCTAAGCTGGTGCGGATGGTGTCGCTGCCGCCGGTATCAATGATCACATCGCCCCGGTCATTGAGCACATAGGTGTCATCGCCGGCGCCACCTTCCAAAGTGTCTTGCCCCAAGCCACCGGCCAGCACGTTGTTACCGCTGTTACCCACGATGCGGTTGTTGAGCGAATTGCCCGAACCCGACCAGTCACCACCGTCCTTCAAGAACAGATGCTCCACGTTGGAGGGCAGGGTGAAATGGCTGCTGGCCCAAACGGTGTCGATGCCTTCGTTGGACAGCTCCTGAATCGCATCGAGCCGGGAATCCACATGATAGGTGTCGTCTCCTGCGCCGCCGGCCATCTTGTCCACATTGGCCCCGCCGTTGAGGACGTCATCGCCGCCATGGCCGAAAAGCGTATCGCGCCCGTCGCCACCCAACAGCACGTTGGCGCTGGCATTGCCCACGAGGGCGTTGTCCAGCGCATTGCCCGTCAGATCAAGGCTTGCGCCGTCGGCCGCCTGCAGGTGTTCAACGTTGGCAGGCGCTGTCAAGCTGATGGTGGTGATGATCAGATCCTTGCCGCCGGCACCACCGGCGATCGCTTCGATCACCAGGTCATTGGCACTGTCGACAAAGTAGGTGTCAGCACCCGGCCCGCCGCTCATGATGTCGTCACCGCTTGCGCCGTCGAGCACATCGTTGCCGCTGGAGCCGTCCATGGTGTCGTTGCCGCTGCCGCCATACAGGCTGTCGTTGCCCAGACCGCCCAAGAGGCGATCGTTGCCGGCATTGCCCACCAGCATGTCGTCGCCGGCCATGCCTTGCAGCGTATCGGCACCGATGCTGCCGTACAGGGAGTCTGCCCCCAGGGTGCCACTGTTGGCCACGGCGTCGCCTGTGACCTGGAGGTTGAGCGACCAGCTGCTTTGCAAGCCCTGTTCGTCGGTGGCGGTGACGGTCAGAGCGCCGATTGGCCCACGCACGTTCTCAGTGAGCGTAAAGCTCATTTGCTGCAGCTCGCTCGGGCTCAGGCGCTGTCCCATCTGTACCTGGCTGCTGCCCAGCCAGACCCGGCCCAGAGCAGGCAAGGCACTGACGGTGACTCCCGTTAGGGTTGACTCCGGATCGCTGGGCGTAGCCAGGTCCAGCGGGGCTGCCGCGGCCAGCGGGAATGTGACGCTCAAGGTGGCGTCTGCGCGGCTAAATCGCGGTGCGTCGTTGCTTGCATTGACCACAATGCGCACACTGCTGCTGGCTTGCACAGCGTCCTCGTCGACGGCTGAGTAGCGCAGCGTGCCCATCACGCCAAAGTCATCCGGATCACTCTGGAAAGACAACTCCGTCAGGTCGTCTGCATCCATGGTGCGACCCGCGACGACCACCGTACCTTGCTTGTCGAGCACTTTGCCGCGCGCCGGCACTTCGTCGATGGTCACCCGAACGGCTGTGCCTTCCGGATCGGTGGGCAAGGTGATTCCCAGAGGCTGCCGGCCAGCGTCTTCTTGGATCGACCAGTCGCGTGCAGCTTGCAGCACAGGCGCCTGGTTGTCACCGAATTGCAGCGTCAGCACATCGCTGGCGCTCTGGCCAAATTCGTCGGCTGCGGTAATCAGGAGCTTGAGTTGGCCTTGGTAGTTCTGTGGTGGTGCGCCCGTGATCGTGCCTGCGATCTGGTCGTAGCTGAGCCAGTCTGGTGGGGCATTGCCCGACTCGTCGGTCAAGCTCAATGTCAGCGTACTGGCATCACCGCTTCCTTGATCAGGGTCGCTGAAGGCCGCGGCAGGGATATCGAATGCCAGACCCGCACCTGCGTTGACCTTCACGGTCTGATCAAACCACTTGCTGTTGGCCACCGGCGCGCGGTTGCCCACCGTGCTGCTGAGGTTGACCTCGGCATCGGCAAACACCAGCCGCTCGATGCCGGTCAGGCGATCTGTTCCTTCATTGCCTGAGCTGAGGGTCTGGTCTTTGACGTTCAGGGTCTTGGTGTCAGGGTCCCATGACAGGTTGAAGTTGGCTCGATTGCCCACATAGCGGGCCACATCGTGGCCAGCACCACCGATCAAGATGTCATCGCCACCCTGGCCGGTCAGGACGTCGTCACCTTCCATGCCATTGAGGCGGTTGTTGGCGCTGTTGCCATCTAGGCGGTCATCGCCAGAGCCGGTGATCGCGTTTTCAATCACGGCCCAAGTGTCGATTTTGTAAGTCACTGAGTTCGCTGCGATCAGGCTTTCCGAACCCAGGTGGACGTACATGTCGTGACTGACCGGCGATGCGTTGACCGTGTCTACGCCAGAGCCGTCAGACAGGACGCGATTGCCCCCGACGGTGAAACCTTCGTTGGTGAACACATAGGTGTCGTCGCCGTCATTGCGCTCACCATAGACGCGCAGGGACAGGCTTTTCAAGGTGCCGGTTTCCTCGGCACGCACATCCCTCACATTGACCGTCCATGTCCCCGAGGCCTCTTCGCCCCAGAACTGAACGCTCGAAAAGTCCCACAGCAGATGCGTGGGCACGCCGCTGTCTGTGCCGCTCAGGCCAAAGGGTTGCTCGGCATTGACGGTCGGACGATTCATGAGGGTCGAGACGGTGCCCGCAGGCGATGTCAACTCGATCACCAGATCGCCCAGGCGGGTGTGGCGCAGGTCGATGCCCAGTTCCACATGTTCCACCAACAGATCGGCGGTGATTTCGAAGCTGCGGCTATAGCTCGAACCGTTGCCATCGGGGATCGCATCGACCAAGCCGAACTGACGGGCCGATGCGCTGACCTCATTGCTGGCGGTACTCTTGTCAGACCAGGTTTCGGCCAGGCGCACTGCTCTGTAGGCATCGACCACCCCGAAGCCGGTTTGGTCGTTAAATCGCAGACCGCCCAGGTTGAAGTTGGCCGCGCCGTTGACTTTCCAATCCTGATTGTCAGGGTGGCTGGCGGAGTAAGCCAGGATCTCTTGCACATCGCGATAGCCCAGCGCGGGGTTGGCCTCCAGCATCAGCGCCACCACCCCGGAAACAACG
This sequence comes from Polaromonas sp., assembly GCA_034680305.1. Taxonomy (GTDB): domain Bacteria; phylum Pseudomonadota; class Gammaproteobacteria; order Burkholderiales; family Burkholderiaceae_C; genus Polaromonas. The sequence goes on from JAXITB010000042.1 coordinate 5,502, forward strand.
GGCGCGGCGGCCGATGTGCCGGTAAAGTTGGTGTAGTTGCTGGAAGTCGCCAGCCCCAAGCCCTTTTCGTGTCGGTCTGTGGTCAACAGGTCAACGCCGTAGGCGCCCACCAGAACGCTTGCGCCGGGGGTCGAAAAGCTCGCCGCGCCCCCGTCGGCGTGGGTCGCCCCGACAGTGATGACCTCGCGCGCGTTCTGGAAATTGTGGTAGTTCGTGTTGTCTCCGTAGGCTTGGCTGTTGCCCGCTGAAAACACAAAGACCGTGCCCAATCCATCGCGCCCGTCTTCGACGCCAGTGCGCAGCGCCTGGTAGGCAAATGTCAGGCTGGTGCTGTTGAAGTTGTCGGCAAAAGGATGAATGGCTCCCCAGCTGTTGTTGCTGACGTCGAATTGCCATTGGCGACCCAAGGCTTCAGTGATCTGATCCCAGGTCCATTTCACGCGAACAGACGCGATCTCCGCATCGGAGGCCACACCGACGATCCCTGTTTCGTTGTTTTTCTCGGCCACGATGATGCCGGCCACGGCGGTGCCGTGGAAGTCGCCAGCGGGGCTGGTGGGGTAGGGGATTTTGTTTTTTCCGTCGGCGGTGTTGCTGACGGTGTCATAGGACAAAGCAAAGTCAATTTGCTTTTGCAAGTCGGGATGGGCGGTGTCGATGCCGTCATCGACCATGCCCACGGTCACGCCCGCGCCGGTGACTCGCCCATTGAGTGCGTCGAGCCCCAGTGCAGACAAATACCATTGCGCCGATTGCAGCGGATCGGCGACTCCACTGTAGAGCTCGCGCACCCCGACGGTGTAGCTGCCAGTGGCTGTGCCGTTGCTGCCGACATCGACAAAGTAGTCGCCGTCGACTTGGGCGGTGAACTGCAGGCGGGCATCCAAAGCTGCGCCACTGTCGTCGTCCTGAGCGACGGCATGGCCTTGCGCATCAACCAGCCGCAAGGTGGCGTCGGCCAGCGTGCCGCCTACGCCATGGCCATTGGCCAGCACGTCGAGCAAATACACCTTGCCGGCGCTCAGGCTCACGCGGACCCAGTCATGGTCTCCCGCATAGTCAATGCGGCCGCTGGCTGTGCGACCTGGCTCGGCCGATACGCCCGACTGAGCGTCTGCACGAATGTCGTCGCTTCGAAGGTCTTCGCCGCGAAGGCGCGCATCCAAGGCGAAGGTACCGGTATTGCCGGGCAGCTCAGTGCCTGAAACCGCCAGGTAGTAGCGCCCACTTTCAAACACCGACACCGCCAGTTGGGTCCGACCGTTCAAGGCATCGACCGTTCCGCTGGTCACCAGAGCGCCATCTTGGGTCAGCAAGCGCAGGTCAGCCTGTGCCAGCGTACCCAGACCGTCGACGTAACTCTTGATGGAGAAGTCGTAGATGTTGGAGGCAGTCAGGTTGATGGCAAACAAGTCAACATCGTCTGCGGCGTCAATTCGCCCGACGGCATTGTCATTGCTCGACAAGACATCGTTGTCGGCATCCCGGTAGTCCGCCACCGCATCGGGGCGGTCATCGGCTTGCGCTTGGCCCAGATCGATCACGCGCAGCTTGTACATGCCGGTTTGGGTTGGGTCCAGGGGCGACACGCCTATGGTCATGGTGCCCGCAGTTGCGGCGGTGAACTCTGTCGCGTCATAGAACGAGGGGCTGGCCATCTCGCCGTCGACCTCGATCGCCTGGACCGACGTTTTTCCTTGTGCCAACCAGTCAAGATCGAGTTTGGCTGAGGCCAAAGGCGCAGTGATCCCATCGCGCACGGCCAGCGTTTCGATGCGGTAGGAGTGCCCTGCCTCAAGCGAGGCGGTGAATCGATCGGTATCGCCCGACAAACCAATCTTTGCAGTGCTCACCGCCTGGCCAATACCGCCTTGGGTCAGGAACACCAAGGCCACCGGTGCCAGGGCATCCTCGTCGGAGGCATCGCCTGGCGACAAGGTCAGGGTGTAGGCGCCCGTTGCACCAGCGCCATCAATCACCCGGGCATGGTAGGTGCCGGCTGCACTGGCCTTGAAGGTGGCGACCGCCCGACCATTGAGTGTTTCCAGCCCGTCACCCAGGGCCACGCTGCGGTTGTTGGCGTCGACCACCTCGACCATGGGGCGGCTCAAGGTCGAGCCGGCGTCGATTTCGACATTGACGGACAAGACCTGACCCGCGGCCGCCGTGAACTGGAACCAGTCTTCGTCGCTGTCGGTGGCCAAGCCAATCGAGTCGAAGGCCCGCACGCCGTAGGCGCCATCGGCATACTGGATCGCACCGTTGACCAGTTGATTGAGCGCGATGACCTTGGCATCTGGTTTGGTGTTGGCAAAGTCGTCTGGAGCGCGCGTCACCAGGGTGTAGCTGCCCACATCGGTGCTGCCATTGGCTGCTTTCACCGCGAGGTAATACGTCCCTGCCGCTGTCGGTGTGTAGACAAAGGCGGGCTCATTGCCGATGAGCATGTTGTCCACGGCCTTGAGCAAGACATCGTCGGCCGCGCGCAGTTCCAGCACCGGATCGAGCAGGGTGCCCTTGCCGCTGTGGGACGCCTGCAATTTGAAGACATAGTCTTCCCCAGCTTCCAGTCTGATGCCGAACCAGTCCTGATCGTGGTGGGTGAGCAAATGGCCGGTGAAGCTTTGACCTGCCTTGAGGAACACCGTGGTGCCGACATTACCAGGCGCCTCATCGGTTGGTAGGGCGCGCTGCACCACGGCCACCTCATAGCTGCCCATGCTCCGGTCTTTGCTGCTCGAGGCCTCGATGTAGTAAGTTCCCGAGGTCTGGGTCTCCAGAAACAACTGCGCATCATTGCCCAGGCCACCGTTGTTGTCGAAGTCGAGCAGCCGTCCCTGGCTGTCGAAGAGGCGCAAATAGGAGTCAGCCAGTGTACCGACATGATTGGCAAAGCCATTGACCGAGACTTGGTAGACCTTGCCTGCATCCAGCGAGACTTTGAACACATCGCGGTCGCCGGGAATCCCAATCGTGCCGGCTTTGGCCTCGCCCAGTACCAAGGACGGTGCCGTGGTGTTGAGGGCGGCCCCAAAGTCGTCTGGTGGAGCCAAAGCCACCGATAGCTCGTAAGCCCCGATGTCGTATTTGAAGGCACTCTTGGCCTCCAGGTAGTACAGACCATCCGCGCTGGGCGTGAAGTAGGCGCGCGAATTCAGGCTGCCACCGAAGTCATCGTATCGGGCAATGATCTCTCCATCGCTGCCGCGCAGGATCAGCAGTGGATCGACCAGTGGATCGAGTGGGGCACCATCAGACGCATCACCCGCCAGGTCGATCACATAGACCTGACCTTTGGACAGGCCCACCTTGATCCAGTCGCTGTCTCCGTTGTAGGTGACCAAGCCTTGCAGCGGGGTGCCCACCTGCACCACGCCGGTGGTCAAACGGTCATTGGAAAAGTCGTCGGCCAGCGTGGACCCCTTGAGGACATACACGCCTTTGCTGGCATTGCCCGAAGCGCCCGCATCCAGGAAGTACCAACCCGAATCCGGTGCCGAATACACCAGCTCAGCATCTGCGCCACCGCCGGAGTTGTCGTCTTGACCGAACAAGATCCCAGTGACCGAGCGGATCGACAACTGCGGGTCGGCCAAGGTACCGCCCTGTGAGGCACCCAGAGCCAGGAAGTTGTAGGTGATGCCTTTGTCCAGCCAAACCTTGAACCAGTCGCGGTCTGACAGCGAATTGATTTCACTGCTGAGCGTGAAGGTGTTGGCACCCGACCAGGAGATGCGCCCGGAACTGGAAGTGTTGCCCCATTCGGTGTCCAGACTGCGCTGGCTGAGGGTCCATGAACCGGTGGACACCTTGCCGACGTCGGAGGCGGCCAGGTAGTAGCTTCCTGTGGTGCCCGGGCGAAAGACGATGCTGTCGTCACCGCCCACATTGTTCAAGGCGTAATCGACGCCCGATTCAAGCAGCCTGCCGGCACCGTCGAGCAATTGCAGTTTCGGGTCGCGCAGGGTGCCACCACCCGAGGCCCAGCCCGTCAACTTGAACTCGTACTGTGTGTTGGCGATCAGTTGAGTGCGTATCCAATCGGTATCACCGATGTCGCCGATGTAGCCACGCACAGTGCCCACATCCGGATTCATCTGCCCCAAGGTGTCGACACTGCCTGCGTAGTCGTCCAGGAAATTGAGGGTGAAGCCGTAATCCTGCACTTGGCCGTCGGCATGAAAGCGAGAGACGACCTCACCGCCCTCATACGCTTTGCCGTTGAGCATGGGCAGGAACTTGGCTGCTGCGTCCATGCCGCTGTACCACTGGTCGTACCAACGGCCATCGACCAAAGATTGAAACTGAATCTGGCTACCGGTCTCAACGTCCCAGAAGGCCATTCGCCATCCGTCGCCCCGGAAGGTGGAGCCCTCCACCGCCAAGGGAGAGTTGGGCGCAAAAGTGGCTGAATGCAGGTCGGTGTCGCCCTCGTAGTCCTTTTTGCCGGAAACACGTTGTTGGTAGGCCGCGTGTTTCAGCGAGTCCCAGGCGGCGGCATTGCTGGTGAACTGCGGGCGGTAGCTCTCGTTCGGCGCGTCGTCGATGCTGACGGTGACATCTGCGAATTTCAGATTCATGACACCGCGCAGGGTGTCTCTGCCGTCGGTCATCGACCCGCGTGCCTGCTCAATGGTCAGCGGGTCCTTGCTCGCAGAAAAATCATAGTCGGCGTAATTGCCCGAAAACACGACCGTGTTGACGTTGTCAATCGAGTCATTGCCCCTGCCGCCCTGGAAGAATTCGGTGCCGTTGCCTGAATAGCCATCGGCGCTGGCAGTGCCCACAATGGTGTTGCCAGACTTGGTGTATTTGGTTCCAGAGCCATCGAAGCTCCAAGCTTCGAGTTGGGCGGCGGTGACCACCACGGTGGTCCCGGCCTGTCTGATGGACTCCACATCCACCAGGGACAGGCCGGGCAAGTCCACAAAGCCCAGAGTCGAAATGTCCAGGGTGTCTGTCCCGGCGCCACCCGTCACTGTGGCTTGCAGTTTTTCAGCCCATCCCTCTAAGCGGATCCAGTCATCGCCCGCGCCGGCATCCACCTCAAACTGAGCGTCTCCAAGAATCCGCAAAGTGTCATTGCCAGAACCCAGCTTGACCGAATCGAACTGGTGCAAGTGCAAGGAGGCATATTCAAGCTGCCACCAGTCCGGCGTGCCATTGCCCAGGTTGAGTGAAGAGGCGTCGACATGACCGATCTTGGCGCTGACGCGCACGCCAGACAAAGCGCCATTGGTGGCAATGCTGCCCAGGTCGAGGTCCTGCCCGTCGCCTTCGATGAAAAGGCGCAGTCCCCCGCCCGACGAGGCATTGAAGGCGCTGAATGTTCTGAATTGATCGGCCGACAGGAAAATCGACGAGGTGTTGGGGTTGACCACATCGAGGGTCTCGATATTGGCCACCGCGCCGTCAACCAGTCGGTAGTTTTGCCAGGAGCCGCCGGAAAAGTCCAGCCTGAGTGTGTCACTGCCCTCACCACCGTCCATGTGGTCGCTATTGAGCGTCTCGTGGGGCCGCAGTTCGCTGCTTTCGACCACGAAAATGTCGTTTCCGGCGCCACCGAGCAAAGTGTCGAAGCCACTGCCGCCGATCAGGGTGTCGTTGCCCAAGCCACCGTGCATGGAGTCTGAGCCGCGGCCGCCGAGCAACCGGTCATCGGCTGAGCCACCCGTCAAGGAGTCGTCCTGGGCGGTACCGATGAGGCCTCGCTCACCCACCAGGTTCGCATCGGCATCCTTGAGGTAGACGCTGATGCTAGGCGATATCGAGACCTCGCCCATCGCAAAACTGTTCTTGGTGTCTGCCAGCTGGACATGGGCACCGGTCACCTGGCTCAAGCCGGCGAGCTGCTGGGCATTGAGGGTCACCGTGCCCGTGCCCGATAACTGCTCGATGCTTGACAGGGTCACGCCCGTCAGGTTCAGTCCGTCACTGACGATCAGGCGGTCGGTCCCCGCACCGCCATCGATCACCGCTGTCGGGGCCCTCACGCCATCAATGCTGAACTGGTCGTTGCCATCGCCGCCGCGCAGGGTGTCAGTGCCAGCACCGGCCACCAGGCGGTCATTGCCCGCGCCGCCGCTGAGCGAGTCATGGCCCGCATCGCCCACCAGAAGATCAGCGCCGGCTCCCCCGACAAGGATGTCATCGTCAGCGGTACCGCGGATGCCGACAAACCCGGCGGGCAAAGTCCCGACCTCGGCTCGGCCCGGCGTGGTCATCTTCAGGATCAGGCCGGCCGATCCGCTCAGATTGTCCTTAAACAGTTCATACTGCGCCTGCGTCAGGGCCAGGCTGGCTGAGTTGGCTTCGAGTTTTTCAACCCCATTGAGGGTGGCATTGGACAGGTCGACGTCAGTGCCTGTGATGCGCAGCGTGTCCACCCCAGCACCGCCGGTGATGACGTCGGCCACAGTGCT
>JAXITB010000043.1:0-11886 GCA_034680305.1 Polaromonas sp.
AATGAGCGCCAGCAGATCGGTCACGCCCACATCCACACCCGCCTGATGCAGCAACGTGCTGACTTGGCCTCGGTGGTGCGTCTGGTGATTGAAGAAATGCTGGAGCAATAGGCCGAAGTTCTTGCTCGAAGGGACACCCGCCATGCTGGTGTAGGCCAGGGTCAGGCTCAGATGCTCGGGCCTGATTTCGGTCACCCACTGCGCGATGCATTCATCGAGCCGCCGGCGGTAGTTGCCCAGCCCGACCAGATCGTTGGCGATGGTCTGCCGCAGAGAGGTCGGCTGTTCGAATTCAGACATGACCGCCAGCGCTTCAAACCGATGCGGATGCTGCGCAAAACGATGCAGCCACAGCGTATCACCCACGGCCAGGTGATTGAGTGTTCCCAAAATCGAGCCGAAGAACGCCCCGTTGTCGGCCCGCAGCACTTCGCCCTCGAGTTGCGCCGCGGCTTCGAAGATCCGCTGGTTCATCCATCGGCTGTATTGGGACATCAAGACGGCGGTTTGCGGTGTCATGGTCAAGCTCCCGAGATGCGGGATGAAGGGGCGGCCGGCAACGGCCATCGCATCGGCGCCTCGAGTCAGTCTAAGGCTGATCCGGCGCGTCAGACCATCACCCAGGCAGACGATCACTTTTTTTGACTTCGTATAAGGCGGCCGCCATCGCCAAATACGGCGTCGAAAAAAAAGTCGGCTACATCTCAACCGGCGGCGGCGCAGCTCAATGCCGACGTGCTGCGGGCCGATACCGGGGCCTTCTTCGGCTCGATTTTGGGAACGCTCAATCACCTGGCTGTGGGCGACACCCTTTGGCTGCATCGCTTTGCGCAGCACCCGCACCGTTTTGAAGCGTTGGCGGGCCTGTCTGAGTTCGAGCGTCCGACCTCACTGCGGCAGACCCTCTCATCCGACCTGGCCGGGCTGGGCGATTACCGACGGCGCCTGGATGAACTCATCGCGCAGTGGGTTGCCGAGATCAGGCCCGAACACCTGGCGGTGGCCGTTGCGTACACCAGCACGGCGGGCGCAGCTTTCAGCAAGGGGTTTGGCCCCTTGCTCCAGCATTTCTTCAATCACCAGACCCACCACAGAGGCCAGGTCAGTACGCAGCTGTATCAAGCAGGCGTGGATGTGGGCGTGACTGATCTGCTGGCGCTCATTCCGGAGAGCGTCGATAAGCCGGCCAGCCTGTAATCGGGCCTGTCGGCCCGCAGGGCCGAGCCCCTCAAGCCCCCGCACGTTTTTTTAAGATCTCAAAGGCGAGCAGCGTTTTGCCTTCGAGCACTTCCAGGAAGGCGCCGCCGCCGGTGGAGATGTAGCCCACGTTTTTTTCGACGCCGTATTTGGCGATGGCAGCCGCCTCGGCAAAGTAAAAAAAAGTCATCAACCCCAAGGACCAAGGTCTGATGAGGTGGATCGGCCTTAGACTGAAAAAGTCGGGGACAGCAGCCGTTGTCGCTTCCCAGCCGTTACAGCACCGCGATCGGGTCTTGATGCCACTGGTCACCCGGTTCGTTGGGTGCTGGCAGCCCTGTTGGGCTTCGCGACTTTTTAGCAAGGTTTTGCTGGGCTGAGCACCAATTACTGTCACTTCTCAAGCAAACTTAATCTGGGTCTAAGCCTATTCTTCGGAGCGCCTCATGTCCAAACCTCTCGTGCCGTTGGGTGCAGTAACGGCAATCTTCTGCGCCGCTGCCCTCACTGGTTGCTACGTGGTCCCCATGGATCCTCGCACGGGGCAGCCCGTGATGCCGCCGCCTCAGGCGACTGCTGGCACCGCTGCAACGCCCGTGACTTTTCCGGCGCGGCTTTACCCAGCAAATGACCTGGCTAGTCGCTACGGGATGGTCAACGCGACCGTGAGTAATGACTTGCAGGGCCGGGGAATTTTTAACGCAGTCATCAACGGGGAGGCCTTTGTTGGCGAAGCCACTCGAAAGTCGGGATCTGGGCGTGCGGGTGTGGCCAGTGGAGCCGGTAACCGTGGCTCTTTCCTTGGTTGCGAGTACACGCTCAATACCGCTACGCAGGGCACCGGCCAATGCAAACTTTCTGATGGCGCGGTTTTTAATATGCATTTGGGTAACTGAGTTTGGCGCTGACGAAGGTTAGCCGCTTTTGGCCAGGAGTCGGTTTGTGCTTCGGTTGAGTTTGGCACCACAGAGGGCACAAGCAACCGGGATAAGGGTTCTTGTTTGTGCCTGCGGTATCCTGCATTGCATCCGAACGGGCGGCCATCGACCTGCAGCCCCACAGGCTGATTTGTCATCCACATTGAATTCAGGTCCCAAGGCGATACCCTGTATCGAGCCCAGAGCATGAACACCGTCAGCGTTTGCCAGGCAGACCTCGCAGATCTTGACGCCATTGCTGATCTCTTCAATCAATACCGTCAGTTTCAAGGTCAGGCGGACGATTTATCGGGCTGTCGCGCTTTCTTGCACGACAGGCTCGACCGGTCTGAATCCATCGTGTTCGTTGCAGCCGTGGGCGCTCACCAGGTTGGTTTCGCGCAGATGTACCCCAGCTTTTCGTCTACCGCGCTTGCCCGGGTGTTCATCCTGAACGACTTGTACGTTTGCGAGTCAGGGCGTCGCGGTGGAGTGGGCTCTGCCTTGCTCAAGGCAGTTGAAGGCCATGCATGGTCTCTCGGTGCTTGTCGGGTGAGCCTGAACGTCGCTCAGCTCAATTTGTCAGCCCAGGGACTTTACGATGCCGAGGGCTGGATACGAGACAAGGAATTCTTCATGTATCACCGCTATCCGTCAAAGCCATAAGCCTGCTGTTGCCGTTAAGGTGCATCTGCAAGTGCCCCAGCGTTCGTCGCTCGGATCTGGTCGCACTCAGGCCCGATCGCTGACCTTTGTCGTTCGCCCCTTACCTTCACTTTTGGCTGCACCCACCCCATGTCTGAGTTCGAGTACTCATTTGATCGGTCCCGTCTTGACTTCGGGACGATTCACGCCTTCCTCTCCAGCAGCTATTGGTCGCCTGGCATACCCCGCGAGACGGTCGAGCGGGCCATCGCAAACTCCCTGTGTATCGGCGGCTACGTCGAAAGCCGGCAAGTCGCTTTTGCCCGCATGGTCACCGACCGGGCCACGTTTGCGTATCTGGCTGACGTTTTCGTGCTTCCCTCGCACCGGGGTCGAGGTTTGTCGCGGACCCTGGTTGAGGCGCTCTTGTCTCATCCCGAGGTTCAGGGCCTGAGGCGCGTGCTGCTCGTCACCCGAGACGCCCATGGTCTGTATGCGAAGCTGGGCTTCAGCCCGCTGGCAGCGCCTGATCGGTTCATGGAAAGGCATCAGCCCAACCCTTACCGAGCCTGAGGAGCGCCCCCCTGTTTTTCGACGCCTGACTTGACGGCGGCCACATGGTCTTGGCGATCGGGCTGAATCAGAGGCAAGGCGCCGGCATCCTGTTGTGAGACCTCACACACTTCAGGCCTCGGTCAGATTGGGCCTGACTGGGCCATGAGCCAGTTGCTGCGCAAATGACTTGCGCCAGTGGCGCACGGGCGCGTCCAACCAGCTCAAGCGCGCCAACGAAACAACCGCCCCTCAAGCCCCCGCACGTTTTTGCAAGATCTCAAAGGCGGGCAGCGTTTTGCCTTCGAGCACTTCCAGGAAGGCGCCGCCGCCGGTGGAGATGTAGCCCACGTTTTTTTCGATGCCGTATTTGGCGATGGCGGCCAGGGTGTCGCCACCTCCTGCGATCGAAAAGGCGCTGCTGCTGGCAATGGCGCGGGCGATGCCTTCGGTGCCCTGGGCAAAGGCGTCGAATTCAAACACGCCCACCGGGCCGTTCCAGACGATGGTGCCGGCCGCCTTCAGCTGCGCGGCCAGTCGTGCGGTGGTCTCCGGGCCGATGTCGAGGATCAGGTCATCGGCGGCCACCTCGCTGGCCTTTTTGATGGTCGCTGGCGCGTCGGCGGCAAAGGTCTTGGCCACCACCACATCGGTGGGAATGGGCACTTCGGCGCCGCGCGCTTTCATGGCGGCAATCACCGCTTTGGCCTGTTCGACCAGGTCGGCCTCGGCCAGGCTTTTGCCGATGGGCAGGCCCGCAGCCAGCATGAAGGTGTTGGCGATGCCGCCGCCCACAATCAATTGGTCGACCTTGTCCGCCAGGCTGTTCAAGATGGTCAGCTTGGTCGAGACCTTGGAGCCGGCCACGATGGCCACCAGCGGGCGCCGGGGCGCCGACAGGGCTTTGGAGATGGCGTCCATTTCGGCGGCCAGCAGCGGTCCGGCGCAGGCCACCGGGGCGAACTGCGCGATGCCGTAGGTGGTGGCTTCGGCGCGGTGCGCGGTGCCAAAGGCGTCGTGCACAAAGATGTCGCACAGTGCGGCGAGTTTGCGCGCCAGCGCTTCGTTGTTTTTCTTCTCGCCCGGGTTGACGCGGCAGTTCTCCAGCAGCACCAGGTCGCCGGCTTGGACCTTCACCCCATCGACCCAGTCGGACACCAGCGGCACCGGCCGGCCGAGCAACTCGCTCAGGCGCTGGGCCACCGGGGCCAGGGAGTCGGCGGGGGTGAACTGGCCTTCGGTGGGCCGGCCCAGGTGGCTGGTGACCATGACGGCCGCGCCAGCGTCCAGCGCCATCTGGATGCAGGCGAGCGAGGCGCGGATGCGGGTGTCTTCGGTGATGTGGCCGGCATCGTCCTGCGGCACATTGAGATCAGCGCGAATGAAGACACGCCGGCCACGGGCCTGGCCCTGGGCGCAGAGATCGGAAAAGCGGATGAAATTCATGGTCGGAAAGACGCGGGCAGCCCGTGGGGTGGGCTTGGGGTTGAAAAATGGGTGGCCGGTGTCTGCCGGGACCAAGCGGTCGGTCAATCGCACTCGGTGGTGGCACTCGGACGGTCGCCGATTTTAGGCCGGCTGCCCAACGCAGCCTTGCAAGGTTCACCTGCTGCATTGAGCCAATGGCGGACTCACCAACCCAGCGCCAAGCGCAGCGGCAAGTAGACCGCCATGCCGCACACCAGCGTGCCCAGCAGGCCCCTGCGCAGGTAGTACCACAGGCCGCCGGCGGCCACGGCGAACAGGCGTGCGTCTTGCCAGGTGTCAGTCAGTTGGCCCTGCGTCATCAGCACCTCCGGGCCGATCACGGCGGCCAGTGCCGCAATGGGCGCGTAGGCCAGGCTGCGCTGCAGCCAGCGGGGCATGGTCCAGCGTTTGCTGGACAGGAAAAAGAAGCAGCGCGTGACGACCGTGTTGGCCGTCAGCAGCAAGATGGTCAGTACGGTCCAGAAGTCGGTGCCTTCGATCATGGCTGGCCCCGGCCCGGTTCGCTTCGCTGAAGTTGTTCGATCGCCAGGCACAGCACCACCGCAGCGGCAATGCCCACCAAGATGTTTAGCCGCAGCGGCAGTGCGAAGGCGGCCACGGCCGCTGCGCAGGAGATGGCCGCCGAAAGAGCGCGCAGCGGGCTGTTGGCCAGCGAAAACAGGACCCCGATCAAGGCCAGCGTGCCAGCAAAGCTCAGGCCCCAAGACGTCGGGATGGAGGCGGCAAAGGCCACGCCCAGCAAACTCGCGCCGATCCAGCTGATCCAGCCCAGCAGGCAATTGCCGGCCAGATAGCGGCGCTGCTGTCGGCGCCCAGCGGCGTCCGGTGCGGCCTGCGGCCAGTGCTTGATCATCATCATGTAGGACAGATCGGCCGTCACATAGCCGCGAAACAGCCGCTCGGCCAGCGGCAGGTCCATCATGTAGTCGCGCAGGTGGGCGCTAAAGACGATGAAGCGCAGATTGACGCAAAACGCCGTGGCCAGTATGACCCACAGCGGTGCGCCCGCCGCGATCAGGGGGAGCGACGCCAGTTGGGAGCTGCCGGCATAAGGCAGCAGGGTCATCAGCAGTACTTCAACGCCGCTCAGGCCCGAGTTGACGGTGGCCACCCCGGTCATCAGCCCCCAGGCGGCCATGCCGGGCGCCACCGTGGCCATGTCGCGCACGCCCAGTCGGAAGTGCTCGTCCTGCCACCAGCGACTCACGCGCTGGCCTTTGTGTCAAAGATCTGGCCAGCGCTTATGGGAAAGCCGCGCAAGAACTCGCTGGCCATCAGCGGCTTACCACCGGCTTTTTGCAGCCGCTGCAGCCGCAGCACACCCTGGCCGGTGGCCACGTCCACGCCCTCGTCGCTGACGGCCAGTACCGTGCCTGGTGTGGCCTGCACATGCGGCAGCACGCGGACCTGCCACACCTTGATGGCCGCACCTTGCAGCGCGCAGCCGGCCCCCGGCGCCGGCGCAAAGGCGCGGATGCGCCGCTCGAGCAGCTCGGCCGGCTGCGGCCAGTCGAGCCAGGCCTCGGCCTTGTCGATCTTGGCAGCATAAGTCACGCCATCGGTCGGCTGCGGCCTGCGCACGAGCGTGCCGGCCTGTGCCTGCTGCAGGGCTTGCACGATCAGCAGGGCGCCCAGGGCGGCCAGTTGGTCGTGCAGGCCGGCGGTGGATTCTTCGGGCCCGATGGGCAGCGCCTGCTCAAGCAGCATGTCGCCGGTGTCCAGGCCGGCGTCCATCTGCATGATGGTCACGCCGGTCTGGGCGTCACCGGCTTCAATGGCGCGGTGGATGGGGGCGGCTCCGCGCCAGCGCGGCAGCAGCGAGGCATGGATGTTCAGGCAGCCCAGGCGCGGTAGATCGAGCACCCACTGCGGCAGGATCAGCCCATAGGCGGCCACCACCATCGCGTCGGGACGGGCCTGCTGTAGGGCTTGCTGCGCGGCGGCGGCATCGTCGGGGTATTTGCCATCGAGGCGCAGGCTACGCGGCTGGGCCACGTCGATGCCGTGGGCTTGCGCGAACTGTTTGACCGGCGAGGCCTGTAGCTTCAGGCCCCGCCCGGCAGGCCGGTCGGGCTGCGTCAGCACCAAGGGCAGCTCAAAGCCGGCCGACTGCAGGGCGGCCAGCGCGTGTCGGGCGAATTCGGGGGTGCCGGCAAAGACGATGCGCATGGGAGGTCGGTGCTGCCAGTGGAAAGGGGGTTGCTCGGCTCGCGTGCTGCTTGGTTGGCGGACGGGTTGGGTTCGGGCCGCTTGGGCCAGCCGACGCGGCACCGGGGCTGGCGCCAGCGAACGGCTTTCAGCGGCGGGCGCCTTGCTGGGCGTAGCGTTCGTCTTCGCGCTGCAGTTTGACCATCTTGCTCTTGATGCGCCCGCGCTTGAGCATCGACAGGTATTCGACAAAGACCTTGCCCATGAGGTGGTCCATCTCATGCTGGATGCACACCGCCAGCAGGCCGTCGGCTTCAATGGTTTGCTCGCGACCTTCACGGTCGAGCGCCTTGACACGCACCGCCAGCGAGCGCTCGACCCCGTCATAGATGCCCGGCACCGACAGGCAGCCCTCTTCGCCCAGCCGCTTGTCGGGGCTGGCCCAGACGATCTCCGGGTTGATCAGCACCAGGGGCTGATTGCGCTCCTCGCTGACATCGATGACGATCAGGCGCTCATGCACATCGACCTGGGTGGCGGCCAGGCCAATGCCCTGCGCGTCATACATGGTGGCCAGCATCTGATCGATCAGCTGGTGCAGGCGGTCGTCGACCGCCGCCACCGGTTTGGCCACGGTGTGCAGACGCGGGTCGGGATAGCGCAGGATGGTCAGCAAGGGGGCGGTCATGGCGGCACGGGTTCGGGGAATGAAGGCTGTATTGTCGGCTCAAAGCCGATGGCCTTGCCGCCCATGCGCGCTCGGCCGCTCCTGAAGGTTAAAAATCGTTTGCACCCTGCCGGAGCTCTTGGCCAGCGATCTTGCCGACCTAAACTGAGCCGGCGCCACAGGAGGTAACGATGGACGGCGATGAGCTCGGGGCTTGGTTGCGGCTCTTGTTGACGCCCGGGGTGGGGCGGGCCCAGGCGCGGCAGCTGCTGGCGCTGGCCGGATCCCCGCAAGCCGTCTTTGAGTGGTCGGCCGATGACTGGCGGGGGGCTGGGCTGGAGCGGTTGGTGCCGGCCCTCGGGTCGACGCCGGAGGATTGGGGCCAGCATTTGCAGGCCACGCAGGCCTGGCTGGCTGACGGGCCCGATCGTTTTGTCTTCGCGCTCGGTGACCCTGGCTACCCGCCGCAACTGCTGGACATCGACGACCCGCCCCTGCTGATCTTTGCCATGGGCACGCAGGCCCGCCTCTGGGCCGAGGGCCAGCATTCAGCGCAGGCCATGCTGGCGGTGGTGGGCAGTCGCAACCCCACGCCGCAGGGCGAGCGACACGCGCGGCAGTTCGCCCAGGCCCTGGCGCAGGCCGGGGTGTGCGTGGTCTCGGGGCTGGCGCGGGGCGTCGACGGTGCGGCGCACGAGGGCACGCTGGCTGGCGGCGGCAGCACGGTGGCGGTGGTGGGCACCGGGCTCGACCGGGTCTACCCGCGGCGTCACCTAGAACTGGCCCGGCGCATCGTCGGCCAGGGCGCGATCGTCAGCGAATTCCCGCTTGGCACGCCGCCGCTCAATCACCATTTCCCGCAGCGCAACCGCATCCTGGCCGGGCTGGCACGGGCCACCCTGGTGGTGGAGGCCAATCTGCAGTCGGGCTCCCTGATCACTGCCCGGCTGGCGGCCGAGCAAGGCAAGGCGGTGATGGCCATACCCGGCTCCATTGACTCGCCCCAGTCTCAGGGCTGCCATCAGCTCATCGTCCAGGGCGCCCGGCTGGTGGCCGGTGTGCAAGACGTGTTGGAAGAGCTGGGCTGGCAAGCGGCGCCTTCACAGCCGGCGCAGGCCTGCGCTGCGCCCGGCGAGACCCTCTCGCCCGCCGATGCGGCTTTGCTGGATGCCCTGGGCTATGAGCCGGTCAGCCTGGACGCGCTGCAGGCACGCTGCGGCTGGCCGACCGACCGCTTGCAGGCCCACTTGCTGGAGCTGGAGTTGACCGGGCAGCTGGCCCGTTTGCCTGGGGGCTTGTTTCAGCGCCTGGGGCGCGCCTGAAGGCCGGGGGCCTGCGCGCCAAGCAAGCGGGGTTCAAACCGTGGCCGGCCCTTTTTCTTGGGCCGCTCTGCTGTCAGACCTGCGCTTGCCGTCGACCTTCTGCGTTATATTGGGGCCCATGTTTGAGGTGCTGGTCTATGTTTACGAGAATTTCTGGCAAGGCGACGCCTGCCCCGAGGCACCTCAGCTCGGACGCAAGCTCAGTGCCGCCGGCTTTGAGGCCGATGAAATCGAAGCGGCACTGATCTGGCTCGACGGGCTACAGTTGGCCGCCCAGACCAGCCGCTTGTGCCCGAGTGATGGCCAAAGCAGCGCAGCCTGTGCCTTGCCCCAGTCGGCCGACAGCCTGCGCGTCTATTCCCAGTCAGAGCGTCAGCATCTGGGCCCCGATGCGCTGGGTTTCCTGAGCTTCCTTGAAAGCGCGGGCGTGCTGCCGCCGCACATGCGTGAAATCGTGGTCGACCGTGCCATGGCCGCCGCCGGCGAGCCGTTGGCCCTCGATGACCTCAAGATCATCGTGCTGATGGTGTACTGGAGCCTCGGGCAGGAACCCGATGCGCTGGTGCTCGACGAGCTGTGCGACGACAACAGTGCGCGTTTGGCGCACTGAGGCAGCGTCAGCCCTGATCAAGCGCCGCATCGCCGCGAGGGCGCGGCTCCCACTCCCCCCTGATCCAGGCCTCTAGGGAGTTTGCGAGAGCGCCGCCTCGATGCAATGGGACCTGCTTTTTCGTGGGGGCACCGCCTCGGCGCGGCGAGATCTGCTTTTGTGGGAGCGCCGCCCTCGGCGCGATGCGGCCTTTGAGTGGCCGCAAGCGGTCTTTAGACCACCGCGCCGGCGTTCGGATCGTTGGGGTCTTGGCCGTCTTTGCGGCTGGGGCCTTTGATCAGGTCTTCGCGTTCGATGCCCAGCCACATGGCAATGGCGGCGGCCACGAACACCGAGGAATAAATACCAAACAAGATACCGATGGTCAGGGCCAGTGCAAAGTAAAACAGGGTGGGCCCGCCAAACAGCAGCATGGACAGCACCATGATCTGGGTCGATCCGTGGGTGATGATGGTGCGACTGATGGTGGAGGTGATGGCGTTGTCGATGATCTCGACCGTATTCATCTTGCGGTAGCGCCGGAAGTTCTCGCGGATCCGGTCGAAGATCACCACCGACTCATTGACCGAATAGCCCAGCACCGCCAGCACCGCGGCCAGCACCGCCAGTGAAAATTCCCACTGGAAAAAGGCAAAAAAGCCCAGGATGATGATGACGTCGTGCAGGTTGGCGATGATGGCTGCGACGGCGAACTTCCATTCGAAACGAAACGCCAGGTAAACCATGATGCCCACCACCACCATGGCCAGCGCCTTCAGGCCATCGGCCGCCAGTTCGTCGCCCACCTGCGGCCCGACGAATTCGGTGCGTTTGAGGCTGACGCTGGCATCGCTGGCTTTGAGCGCCTGCATGACTTTCTCGCTTTGCTGGGCGGTGCTCACGCCTTTTTGGGCGGGCAGGCGGATCATCACGTCGCGGGCGGTGCCAAAGTTTTGCACCTGCACGTCGGTGTAGCCCAGACCGGCTACCGTGCTGCGCACCTTGTTGAGGTCGGCCGGCTGGCTGTAGGCCACTTCCATCAGGGTTCCACCGGTAAATTCAACCGACAGGTGCAGTCCCCGGGTGAACAGGAAGAACACGGCCAGCGCGAAGGTGATGAAGGAGATGGCGTTGAAAACCTTGGCATGCCGCATGAACGGGATGTCGCGGCGGATCTTGAAAAATTCCATGGTGAGCTCCGGTCGGTTCGGCGGTTCAGGGCTGGGCGTCGCTGCCGGGGCGCCAGACGGTACCGATGGAGACCGTCTTGAGTTTTTTCTGCCGGCCATACCAGAGGTTGACCAGGCCACGGGAGAAGAACACGGCCGAGAACATGCTGGTCAGAATGCCCAGGCAGTGCACCACCGCAAAGCCACGCACCGGGCCGGAGCCGAACACCAGCAGGGCCAGACCAGCGATGAGCGTGGTGATGTTGGAGTCCAAGATGGTGGCCCAGGCGCGGTCGTAGCCGGTGTGGATGGCCGCCTGCGGCGCCGCGCCGTTGCGCAGTTCTTCACGCACCCGTTCGTTGATCAGCACGTTGGAGTCAATCGCCATGCCCAGGGCCAGCGCCATGGCTGCCATGCCCGGCAGCGTGAGCGTGGCCTGCAGCATGGACAGCACTGCCACCAGCAGCAGCAGATTGACCGCCAGGGCCAGCCCGGAGAACAGGCCAAACAGCATGTAGTACAGGCCCATGAAGGCGATGATCACCAAGAACCCCCAGGTCACGCTGTTGAAGCCCTTGGCGATGTTTTCGGCGCCCAGGCTCGGGCCGATGGTGCGCTCTTCAATGATCTCCATCGGTGCGGCCAGCGACCCGGCGCGCAGCAGCAGGGCCAGGTCGTTGGCCTCGACCGTGGTCATGGAGCCAGAAATCTGGAAGCGGTTGCCCAGCTCGCCTTGAATCACCGGCGCGGTCAGCACCTCGCCCTTGCCCTTTTCGAAGAGCACGATGGCCATGCGTTTTTTCAGGTTTTCGCGGCTGACGTCGCGCATGATGCGCCCGCCCTTGGCGTCGACCGTCAGGTCGACCTTGGGCTGCTGGGTCTGCGAGTCAAAGCCGGGCTGGGCGTCGGTCAGGCTATCGCCGGTGAGCACCACCTGCTTCTTGAGGATGATGGGCCGGCCGCTGCGTTCAAGGAATTTCTCAGAGCTAAAGGGCACCAGTCCGCCACTGAGTTCGGCCGCACGGGCTTCGGCGCTTTCGTCGACCAGGCGCATCTCCAGGGTGGCGGTGCGGCCCAGGATGTCTTTGGCCTTGGCCGTGTCCTGCACGCCGGGCAGCTGCACCACCACGCGGTCCAGCCCCTGCTGCTGGATCACGGGTTCGGCCACGCCGAGTTCGTTGACGCGGTTGTG
>JAXITB010000044.1:0-11847 GCA_034680305.1 Polaromonas sp.
CACCACTCGTACCCGAAAGCCTGTATGACCGCTTTGGCCTTTTCGCCGCGCAGATGGTTCAAGAAGGCCTGCGCCGCTGGTTTATGCTGACCGTGGTTCAGCAGCACCGCGTCTTGGCGCAGTGGGGCGTGCAGCCGCGCAGGCACCACCCAGGCGGAGCCACTGCGCAGCTTGCCGTTTTCAAATGCCTGGGACATGGCCACAAAACCCAGCTCGGCATTGCCGGAGGCCACAAACTGGAAGACTTGGCCGATGTGGGCGGCCTCCACCAAGGGCACCCTGTCCTTCAGGCCCAGGCCTTGCAGCACCTGCAGAGCCGCCGCACCGTAGGGGGCCAGCTTGGGGTTGGCCAGGGCCAGCCGCTTGAAAGACTTCGATGTCAGAACCTCGCCCTGGGCATCGACCAGCCCCGCTTGGCTGCTCCAGAGCACCAGTCGGCCGACCGCGTAGGTATGCCGAGAGCCGGCAACGGCCCACCCCTCCTTCTCAAGCTGGCTGGGGGTGGACGCGTCAGCGGCCAGCAGCACATCGAAGGGAGCCCCGTTTTTGATCTGCGCATGAAAGGTGCCGGTGGCCCCAAAGGCCAGATGGACCTTGTGGCCGGTTTCCCGCTCAAAGTTTTGCGCGATGATTTTCATGGGCGCGGCAAAGTTGGCCGCCACGGCAATGCTGACTTCAGCGGCCTGACAACTCCAGGCCAGCAAACCCGCGCCGAGCGCTACCGCAGTGCGGTGCAGTAAAGACAGCGAACGGGTCAGCATCATGAAGGGTGGCGCTATGGTTCAATGGAACATCGATGGCGATTTTCGCTATTCTATTTTAGAATAGCGACTATTTCCTGTTGCAGCGATTAACCCATGCCGACCAAGACCATTGCCTTTGACGAAGTCCTCGGCGCAGGCTCAAGCGACAAGCGCCTGGAGGTGCTGCGTTCGGTGCAGCAGGCCGGCTCGATCTCGCAGGCGGCGCGGCTCAACGGGGTCAGCTACAAGGCCGCTTGGCAAGCAGTCGAGACCTTGAGCAATCTGGCCGGCGTGCCCCTGATCGAAAAAGTGGTGGGCGGCTCCGGCGGCGGCGGTGCGCGCTTGACGGCGCAGGGCTTGGCTCTGCTGCGTGCGGCCGATGTGCTGCAAGCTGCCCGAACGCAGGCCCTGGCCAAACTGCGGCGATCGACCCAAGGCAGTTCGGTCAATGTCACCGGCTTGGTCGCTGTGGGGCTGCGCACCAGCATGCGCAATCAGATGCCCTGCATGGTTCAGGACATCGAGCGCTCTCGGGGCGCGGTACGGGTGGTGCTGTCGCTGGCCGACGGTCAGCGTCTGGCCTCGCGCATTACCGCCGAGAGCCTGCAATTGCTGGGTCTGCGGCCAGGTTTGGAGGTCCTGGCCCTGTGCAAGGCCACGGCAGTCACGGTCGCACCGCGCATCGTAGCGATCGGCGGCGTCAACCTCCTGCAAGGCAAAGTGGCCCGGCGCTCCCGTGGTGCCAACTCGGCTGAGGTCTCCCTGCATTTGGCCTCAGGCTTGGCACTGTTTGGTTTTGCCGAAGCCGACAGCGGGCTCAAGCTCGGGCAGACGGCGATGGCAGCGATTGATGAGTCGGCTGTGGTGATTGGGCTGGCGGGCTGATCTCTTCTTGATGCCGGGCGGCCCCCACTTGGCGCGTTTGGATGGCGTTTTGGCATCTTTGGCGTGTCGCGCTTGAGCGGTACCGCCTAAAGTGATCGGCAGGAGGTGTCATCAAATGAGTCAGACGGTATTGATCACCGGTACGTCCAGTGGTATCGGTAGGGCAAGTGCTAAATTGTTTCAGTCCAACGGATGGAACGTCATTGCCACCATGCGGACGCCCGCGCAGGAAAGGGAATTGAACCGGCTCGAGCGTGTGTTGGTTACGCGGTTGGATGTGCAGGACCATGCCTCGATTCACACGGCTGTTCAGCAGGGACTGACGCGCTTCGGATCCATCGATGTACTGGTCAATAACGCGGGCTACGGAGCCTATGGCGCACTGGAGGCCACGCCAGTCGAGAAAATCCGCCGGCAATTTGAAGTCAATGTGATTGGCTTGATGGCCACCACGCAGGCTCTGCTCCCGCATTTCAGGCGCCAGGGCTCCGGCGTGCTGGTGAACCTTTCGTCCATCGGCGGAAAGATGACCTTTCCCTTGGGTTCGCTCTATCACGGCAGCAAGTTCGCGGTGGAGGGTTTGTCCGAGGCCTTGCACTTTGAGTTAGCCCCCTTGGGTGTGCGCGTCAAGCTCATCGAACCCGGCATGGTCAAGACCGATTTTGCAGGTCGCTCCTTTGATTTCAGCAATGATCCGGCGCTGACTGAGTATCAGCCCTTGGTACAGGCGCTGATGTCGGCGCTCGGGCCCATGGCTGCGCAAGCATCGCCACCCGAAGCGGTCGCCGAGGTGATCTTTCAGGCCGCCACCGATGCCAGCGCTCAACTGCGCTACGAGGCGGGTGCGGATGCTCTGGAGTTGCTGGCCGCCCGTCGGGCCGCCGACGATGCCCAGTTTTTTGCGGGGATCCGGGCTCAGTTTGGCCTGACCTGAGGCCAGTCTGTGGGCAGGCGGGACCATCGGTGATGAGGTGACTGGCCGCTTGATAATGGCGGTGCACTGCCTGTAGGAAGTTACGCCTGATGCATTCACTCACCTATGCTTTGGATGCCACCTGGCGACCCCTGCTCAAGGACCTTGGGGTTTCGTCGGTCAATGTGCTCAGGCGCGCCGGCTTGCCCGATGATTTGCTGGCCAAGCCTTCGGCGCGCTTGGGGGCGTCTGATTTCTACCGATTCTGGAACGCCATTGGCCAGGAGAGCCAGGACCCGCTCCTGCCGATTGCCCTGTGTCAGACGATCCGAAGCGAGTCATTTTCGCCGCCGCTCTTCGCGGCGATGGCCAGCCCCAATTGGTCGGTGGCCATGCAGCGCATTGCACGTTATAAACGGCTGGTCGCGCCGATGCGGTTGGATGTCCGGCAACAGGATCAATCCGTTGTGATCGATCTGATCTGGCTGGTCAATCAGCCAACACCGCCTGCGTCACTGGTGCTCACTGAACTGGTGTTTTTTGTGATGCTTGCCCGCATGGGTACCCGACAGGCCATGACCCCGCTGCGTGTTCAGACGCCGGAGTTACCCGCTCAGCAGGAGCCATACCGGCGTTTCTTGGGTCTCGCGATCGAGCCAGGCCCCGTGCCGCAGATCAGCTTCAGTCGGGCCGATGCCACGGCGCCCTTTTTGACATCGAATGCAGATTTGTGGGCTGCCTTTGAGCCAGAGTTGCGCACCCGGCTGGCCGAGCTTGATGTTTCGGCAAGCCTGACGCAGAGGGTTCGAGCCATCTTGTTGGAGGCTTTGCCGGGAGGCTCGTTTGACATGGATCAGGTCGCCGGCAAGCTGGCCATGAGCCGGCGAACCCTGCAGCGCCAGCTCGAGGCGGAGGGCACTCGCTACACGAGCTTGCTGCAACAGACTCGGCACGCCCTGGCGCAACATTACCTGCACAAGACCGGCCTTCCCGTCGCAGAGATTTCCTTTTTGCTTGGCTTTGAGGAGCCCAATTCCTTCTATCGCGCCTTTCGCGACTGGACCGGGCTGTCGCCCGAGCAGGTGCGCCGAACGGGGCTGGCGCAGTTCTCCATGGCGCGATCCGGTGATCTTTCAAACCTCAAACGGAGTGACCATGAACTCAACCGATGCGACCCTGAAATTACTGGAGGCCATGTCGGTCTACTTTCAGGGTGAAAAAATCGAGGCGCTGGTTTTCATTCTTCCCCTGGGCCTACTCAGCCTGGTGATGGGCTCGTGGTTGGTGATTGATGGCGACGGCGCCTTTGCTCGCGGCGTGGCCATCCCTTTTCTGCTGATGGGCCTGCTCATGAGCACTGTCGGTGGCGTCGTCGGCTTTCGTACGCCAGCTCAGGTCACGCAACTGCGGGCCCAGGTGCAGGCAGCGCCCGAGGCCGCACGCCAGGCGGAACTGGAGCGAATGGGCAAGGTCAACGCCGCCTGGCCCTACTACCTCGTCCTGTGGGCTCTGATGGGGGTGGCTGGCTTGGTGCTGCGTTTTGCCACCCGAGCTGACTTCACTCAGGGGCTGGGTATGGCGCTGGTTTTCTTCTGCGGCGTAGGCCTGCTGGTCGATGGTTTTGCCGAGCGGCGAACGCATCCCTACAGCGCAGCGCTGACTGTGCCTTTAGCGGTAGACCCGCAGACTCGGTGAGTCCAATGTGGGTGGCTTGGACCTGCCAGTCCTGGGTCAGCCGGTCCCTGCGTTAAGCAAGACGGTCAGCGCCGTGTCGCCATGCGGCCAAGATCTTGTCGCGGCACAATGGGCGCCATCTCCACCTGCTCTGGGCTGAAGGATGTACACCCCTGAACACTTTCGCGTGAAGGATTTGGCTGCGCTGCATGGCATCATCGATGCCCATCCCCTGGGTACGCTGGTGAACACGCATGCCGGCCAACTCGATGCCAACCACATTCCTTTTGAATTGGACCGAAAGGTGGGCCCCTGGGGCCGCCTGAGCGCCCATGTGGCGCGGGCCAATCCGGTGTGGCAACAGTGCGCTGAAGGTGCCGATGTTCTGGTGATTTTTCGCGGCAACGAGAGCTACATCTCGCCCAACTGGTATCCGAGCAAGCATGAGACGCACCGGCTGGTGCCGACCTGGAATTACGAGGTCGTGCACGCCCATGGGCGCTTACGGGTGCGCGATGACGAGAAGTTCTTGCGCGGGGTGCTCGCCCGTCTGACGCGGGTGCATGAGGCGCAGGAGCCCAAGCCCTGGAAGATGGGCGACTCGGCACCGGAATACATCGACATGATGTTGCGCGCGGTGGTGGGTCTGGAGATCGACATCACCGCGCTGGAGGGCAAGTCCAAGCTCAGCCAGAACCGCGAGCCACGTGATGTGGCCGGCGCGGCGCAGATGCTGCGTCAGCGCGGCAGCGATGAACTCGCTCAGGCCATGGAAAAGCCACCGACGGCTTGATTCGATCGGCTTGTTCTGGGTGCCCTTGGGCTCAGACCAAGTTGGGCTGCACCGCCGGCACGGCCCGCCAGGCCGGGTGTTCGATTTGCTGCTGATACATCCGCGCGGCGTTGGCCCGGTCGTACCAGTTGATGGCCGCCACCTCATTGGCCTGCTGAAGGCAAGCGAGCACGACCTGGGTGGGCGAACTGGCGGGATCGGCGTCTTGGACATCGGTCAAGCCGGCCTCTTGCAAAAAGCGACTGGTTTCTGCCAGCGTGGCCTCTTTTTCTTTGATGCGAAGCGCATGACTTTCCAAGTCGCGTTGTATTTGGCCGGCTTGGGCCTGCATCAGACTTGGCGCCCCAAAAGCCTTGGTCTGGTTCAGTCGGTTGCTCAGTGCCTGACCTTCGGTACGCAAGTTGGCAAGGTCTTGTTCGGTGGCTTGGTGCAACTTCAAAAATCGGGCCTTGAGCTGGCTGACAAAGTTGTCTGCCCGCACTCTCTGACCGAAGGCCTCGGGCATGAGGCTCGGCGCGTTTTTATTGAGCCAGTCGCGGCGGTCCGAGAGTGCCTGGCTGTTCCCAGTGAACATTCCTGTGAAAAGCGACCGGCTGATGGCGTCGAACACTTTTGGGTATCGGGTGTGCAGCATCATCATGCCAATGGAGTGCATATCGGCCTCATGGGCGTAGGCTGCACCGGATAACACCTTGGGGCTGATGTATGCCGGTGAACCCGCAGTCAGCCGGGGCAGTTGGGTGCCTGGCTTGCTGCTGAGCTTGAGGGCGAAATCCCAGTCGAAGATGCTCAGTTGGCCGGTGTCTGGCCGGATATACATGTTGTCTGGCTTGAGGTCGCGGTGAATGATGCCCCGACGCGTCATCTCTTTGCCGAACTTCAAGAGCGATGAAAACACCTTCATCTGGTCGGCGTCGCTCAGGCCACCCTGGCTGATGTGATCGTACATGTCGACGCCCTGCGCCATGGGCATGACCTCGCCCTCACAGATGGCCGTCATCACGCCCTGGCCGCGTTGGGCCTTGAGCAGTTGTTTGGCCTGGTTCGCATCGAGCAATTGCAGCGGCTCATTGCTGGAAGGCCGCATCAGGTAGTGGGTGGGCGCGGCGATCGACAGGTCCTGGGCGAAGTCGGGTAAACGCTTGGAGCCGGCGCCCAGATAGATGGACTGACCGATGTCGCGATCGACCAAACGATTGAGGGTGAAGGGCTCTGGCTCGACCAGGGCTTTGACCACCACCGGTTGGCCATTGAGCCGAGCGCTGAAAGCAGCGCCCATCCCGCCCCGGCCCAGTAACTCCTTGTCTTGGATGCCCGCACGAAGAAGCACGTTCTGGAACTCCATGTCCCGTTGGGACTTGGTCTTCGGCGGGCGATAGGGCTCGGGCGCTTTGACGACAGGATCCTGAGCGCTCATCGACGGGCCTCGGATCGAGGATGCCTGGCTCCAGTTCTCCTGGCGGTGCGCCACCAATTCATCCAAGTCTTGGTCGTCGATCAGCTCGTGAGTGTCGTCCTCGGGTTGGCCCGCTTGGCTGTTTTGGAAGGACGGCTCGGACGGCTCTATCTCGGTATGGCTGAGATCCTGTCCAGACACGGTGGAATCATGATCCTCATGGAACTGCCTCAGGTCGACTTCGGTGTAGTCTCTGTATTCGGTGCTGATGCGCGGTGCACGGCTGAACAGCCCGTCTTGTCGGAACGGCGTCTCGGCGAGACGGCCACTGAGTACAGTGCCTTCGGCTGTGGCTTGGTCGTGCGCATGGGTGCTCACGAGCTTGAAATAGCTCTGTGAGCCAAACTTGTTGCCACTGGTGCGCAGGTAGTTGTCGATGGACCTGCCGATGTCGTCGGCCCGGTCGCTGTAGCCGATGGTCACCAGCTTTCGGATCAGCGCGTTGGCCGCGTCATTTTTACTGTTGTGCCAAAAGCGCTGACGGCTGATGGTGGCCTGGCCGCGCTCATCGACATGCAGGCGCAAGTTGCCGCTACGGACATGTTGTCCGTCGGTACTCACCAATTGGGTCGCGATGGTTTCGGCCAGATCGCGCGCCGCTTTGCGATCGTCGGCGGTGGCCGTCGACGCGTCCATGTTCTGAAAGCGGTTCAGGACGCTGGCGTTGCCTTGCCATACTGTGTTTTGCGCCATGGGATTTTTTCGCGAGTGTGAGGGGCCAGGGGCGGCGTTCAGCCGCGAATGAGTGAGGCCTGCCCGTCAAGCGGCAAGTCGGCCGTGGTCGGCTCGGCATCGAGTTGTGCGGCTTGCCAGACTTGTTTCAGTGCCTGCGCACATTCAATGCCTTCGGTCATCAGGTTCTGCAGCGCCGCGGCGTCCAGCGTGTCGGTGGCGCGCACGCAAGTGATGGCCAGCACCAGGTTGTCATCGATACCGATCACCCAGTCGTGCTCACGGCGGGCGCGCTCATTGATCTGGTGCAGCAGCAGCAAGGCATCGACGCCGACGGCGCTCAATTCCACCGTCGCCAGACTGACCTCGACGATCAGTTTGCTCGCATCCCGGGGGTGGGGCAGCACGCTCGTGAGCAGTTCGCCCGACTCGAACTCCAGACCGAACAACTCATCGGCCTTGGGGTCGGTCCAGCCGCATACCTGCGCGACATCGGCCATCAGTTGGAGAAAACGCTCGCTGGCGTGGCGCTCAGTGTTCATGGCTTGGCTCTTGAGATCGCAGGGCTGGGCCCGTGGCGAGAGTTTTTGGAGATGGGCTAAATGTAATTAATTGTGTATTTGGTTGTCAAGGTGTCGGATGGGGATGCGCGGCAGCTCGGCCCAGATCCGCTTCGGCTCAAGGCGTGTCACGCCAATTTCAGCGGCGACTGCGTTGCAACACCGTGACGGCACAGGCCGCCTCATCAAAGCCAATCACGCCGCCCCCGTTTTCAGCCACCGCAGCCAAGCACCAGCCTGGCGCATGACCGGCGCGGTCGCCACCGTCGGGCGCACCATCATGGTGCCTTGCACGGTCGACCATGCTTGCAGGAAAAGTTCGATGACGGTTTTGTCATCCAACGCTGTCGCGATTTCCTCTAGCCTCCTCAATTGCAAATTAGTTTTATCAGAGAGTGGTCATTTTTTGTCCGCTAAATCATGAACAAGATACATCGAGTTCTTTGGAGTCGCACCCGCGGGCAGTTCGTCGCAGTTGCTGAAATCGCGAAGTCCTGCGGACAGGGCTCCAGCCTGTCCGATGGCAGGGTGTCCGCGCTCACCCAGGCAATCAATGAGCTCTGGGTGTTGCGTCCCGTTCACAGTTGCTTACTATTAGTGGGACTGTTGTCACTCTGGACGCCGTCTCTGGCGCAGACGCCCGCAAGCACCCAACTGCCCACCGGCGGGCAGGTCGCGGCCGGACAGGCCGGCATCGCACAGTCGGGCTCGACCATGGCGATTTCCCAGGCCAGCAACCGGGCGGTGATCAACTGGCAAAGCTTTGACGTGGGCGCGCAGGCCAAGGTCAATATCAGCCAGCCTGCGGCCAGCAGCATCTTGCTCAACCGCATCCAGGGCGAGCGCGCCAGCCAGATCTTTGGCCAGATCAATGCCAACGGCCAGGTGGTGCTGAGCAACCCCGCTGGCGTGTATTTTTCGCCGACTGCGCGGGTTGATGTGGGCTCTTTGGTGGCCACCACCCACAGCATCGCCGACGCCGACTTCATGGCTGGCGTCCTGAAGTTCAGCCGCAACGGCGCCACCGGCAAGGTGATCAACGAAGGCAGCATCACTGCCGCGCTCGGTGGCTATGTGGCGTTGCTCGCGCCCGAGGTGCGCAACAGCGGCGTGGTCATTGCCCGCATGGGCACGGTGGCCCTGGCCGCCGGCGAAGCCTTTGAGATGCAGTTCAATGGCCAGGGCGGCCTGGCCAATGTGATCGTCACCCCCGCCACCATCGCGGCCTTGGTCGAAAACGGCCGCGCGGTGCAAGCCCCCGGCGGCTTGATCATCTTGTCAGCCCAGGCGGCCAACCAGATTTTGGGCGGCGTGGTACGCAACACCGGCAGCTTGCAGGCCGATGGCATCACCGACAACGGCGGCGTGGTCCGCCTCAGCGCCAGCCACCGAATCAGCAGCAGCGGCAGCATCAGCGCCGACGCGGCGCCCGGCCGAGCCGGCAAGGGTGGCGAGATCACGCTCATTGCCGACCTGAGCAGCCCACAAAGCACGACCGAGCTGAGCGGAAGCATCAGTGCCACGGGCGGTGAACTCGGTGGCGATGGCGGCTTTGTGGACACTTCGGCCTCTAGGTTGTCGATCACCGACGCAGCCAGGGTCAGGACCGCGGCGCCCAGAGGTCAGGCCGGGACCTGGTTGCTTGATCCTTACGACATCACGATCAGCGATACCGACCCGCTCAGTGGCACGGCCTACAGCGCGAACTACACGCCCTTTAGCGACAGCAGCGTGATCCGCGCCAGCAGCATCGTGGCGTCTTTGGACTCGGGCAGCAACGTCACCATCAACACAAGCAATGGTGCGGGCACCCAGGCGGGCAACATCGATGTCAAAAGCAACATCGTCAAAACCTCTGGCGCGGCAAGCCTCTTGACGCTCAAGGCCGACGGCCAAATCCGGGTCGATGCCGGGGTGACCATCGGCAGCACTGGCAACGCCCTGAATTTGGAGTTGATGGTGCTGGGTACCGGCAGCGCACGTCAATTCGAGGGTGTTTTCAGCGGTGGCGGCAGCTTGAAAAAGAGCGGCGCGGGAACCCTGACCTTAAGCGGCGCCAACACCTATACCGGCGGCACTCAGTTGACCGAGGGGACCTTGGCCCTAGGCTCAGCGGCCGCCTTGGGTAGCACAGGCTCCCTCGACTTCACCGGCGGCACGCTGCAATACACCACGGGCATCACGACGGACTACTCGAGCCGATTCGTTGCTGCGGCCGGTCAGATTTTCAGAATCGATACCAACGGCCAAAATGTGACATTCGCCGGCGACTTGGTGGGCACCCAGTTGGCCAAGCTCGGTGCTGGAACGCTGACGCTGAGCGGCTCCAACAGCATGGTTCAAGGCCCCACCGCTGCCCCGCTTTACATCATGAGCGGTGGCACCCTGTCTCTGGGCTCAGCCAATGCCTTGGGCGGAACCGACCAGTGGGTCAAATTCGATGGCGGTACTTTGCAGTACACCGCCAACAGCCAGACCTACGATTCTTCCCGTTTCTCTGGTGGCAGCAACACCCATTTCTCGATTGATACGAACGGTCAAAACATCACCATTGCCAATTGGTTGCAAAGCAGCGCGGGCACATTGACCAAGCTCGGGGCTGGCACATTGACTCTCGTGTCGGGCTACTCCATCACGGGAGCGACAACGATCAGTGCGGGCTCTTTGCTGTCGAAAACCGTTCTTGGATCAACCGACGGATGGAACAGCCACTACAACGGCAATATCAACCTGGCTGCGGGTACGTCCCTGCGTCTGGAGACTCCAAACAACAGGCATCAGTATTTGGGAGGTAGCATCAGCGGCGCAGGTGCCTTGGTGCAAGAAGGATTGGGCAGGACCATTCTCATCGGCAGCAACACCTACACCGGGGGCACCACCATCAGCGCTGGCAAACTCGCCATCGGCAATGGCGACAGCCTGACTGCCAGCATGACGGGCGACATCGCGAACAGTGCTGCGTTTGAGATCAACCTGCCGGCCACAGCCAGCCTGAACTTGAGCGGCACCATCAGCGGCGCTGGCACGGTCACCAAACTGGGTGCGGGCTCCGTCACGCTCTCCGGCACCAACACCTACACGGGCGGCACCACCCTCACAGCAGGCACGCTCAGCCTCGGTTCATCGGGGGCCATCGGCAGCAGCGGCACCATCAGCTTTGGGGGCGGCACGCTGCAGCATTCAGCCAGCAACACGGCCGACTATTCCGGCCGCTTCAGCACCGCCGCCTCGCAGGCTTACAGCGTAGATACCAACGGTCAAAACATCACCTGGGCTTCGGCGCTCACGAGTTCGAGCGGTAGCCTGACCAAGAGCGGCAGCGGCACGCTGGCCCTTGCCGGTGCTAACACTTACAGTGGTGGCACCACGATCAGTGCGGGCACACTCGCTCTTGGTGCGGGCAGCACCAGCGGCAGCATCGACGGCAATGTCAGCAACAGCGGCACCTTGGTTCTCAATCGCTCCAATGCGCTGACGCTCTCGGGCGTGATCAGTGGAACAGGGGCGGTGATCCAGCAGGGCGCTGGCAATACCACTTTGAGCGGCGCCAACACCTACAACGGCGGTACCACCATCACCGGCGGCACCTTGACCGCCGGACACATCGACGCCTTGGGCAGCACCAGTGGCGCGCTGAGCATCAACGGCGGCACGCTGGATCTGGGCAGTTTCAGTCAGACGGTTGGCGCAGTCAGCATCGGCGCCAGCGGCGGCACGGTCACCGCTTCAAGCGGCGCGCTCAATGCGACCAGCGTGACGCAGGTGAGTTCTAGCACCTTGAACCTGGGCGCAAACATCAGCACCAGCGGCGCGCAAAGCTATGGCAATCTGGTGCTGACCCATGCGGATGTGGGTCTCACATCGACCTCGGCTGGCATCACCATCACCGGAGGTGTGAGCCTGAGTTCGGCCTTGAACGTCCAGCAAATCATCCAGTACCTGGACGACGGCGCCTACCGCATCAGCAGCGACGGCGGCGCCAGTTACACCAGCGGCACCCTTAGCAGCACGGCCACCGCTATCGCCGGCGGCACGATTTCGTTTGCGAGCAATGCCTACTCGTTCACGCCCAGCTACTCGGGCTCGGTCACTTACCTGATCGTCGCCGGTGGCGGCGGCGCGGGCAGCAACTACGCTGCGGGCGGCGGTGC
>JAXITB010000045.1:0-11776 GCA_034680305.1 Polaromonas sp.
CGGCCGTCTTGATCAGCGGACAAGACCGGTTTTCTGCAGACAGTCTCAGCTATGACCACCGAACCCGGGTGGCCGAACTCACCGGCCGTGTTAAAGCCACCTTGATGCCACGCTGACATGGCCGCACTTGGCCAGCCAGGCAATTCGCCGCCCAAGAAAAAAGCCCCAGGGCGTTTGCCAAGGGGCTTTTTGTCAGGGGGCGTCAGAAGACGCCCTGAATGACTGGGCTGGATCAGTAGCCGCCACGGCCACCGCCGCCACCGCCGCCACGGCCACCGCCGCCATAGGGGCTGCGAAAGCCACCGTCGCTGCCGCCACCGCCGCCGTAGCCGCCGGAGCGGCCGCCACCGCCACCACCACCGTAGCCGCCGCCACCACCACCACCGCCGAAGCTGCGGGGAGGACGGGCTTCCATGGGACGGGCTTCGTTGACCACCACGCTGCGGCCGCCCAGGGACTGGCCATTCATGCCGTTGATGGCCGCTTGCGCCTCAGCGTCGCTGCCCATCTCGACAAAGCCGAAACCTTTGGAGCGACCGGTGTCGCGCTCCATCATGACCTTGGCGCTCGTCACAGAGCCAAATTGGGAGAAGCTCTGTTGCAGATCTTCATCGCGCACGGAATACGGCAGGTTGCCGACGTAAAGTTTGTTGCCCATTCAGGGACTCCTCAAAAACACTGAAAAAAGCGATGGAGTCCCGAAAGCACAGCGCGCGAAACTGACCGATCACCCAAGTAGCGGAGCTCATTTGCAAGCCACGCCCGGCACATTATGCGCGAGACGCAGAAAAAAGGGTATATGAAAGTAACCGGTAATTACCCGACAACAGGGTTTTGTGGTGTGAAAACACCGGGGGGTCTTGGCCGGTCGCCGCCGGCCAGGCCAATCCCGCCCCCATGGGCCGAGAAAAGTGGGGCCTTGCCAGCACAGGCAGCCGCCCGCTTTTCAATACTGAGGTTTCACCAATTCACTTCACGGTCCGGCGTTGCACCAATGCGGTGCACGCTGAGATCGGCCCCCTCGAACTCCTCTTCTTGGGACAGACGCAGACCCATGGTGGCCTTGAGGACGCCGTAAATCACCCAGCCGCTGAGCAAGGCCCAGCCCACACCCAGCGCGGTGCCCATCAGCTGGGCGCTGAGGTTCACCCCGCCCAAGCCACCGAGGGCCTGACTGCCAAAAATGCCAGCGGCCACGCCGCCCCAGGTGCCGCACAGGCCGTGTAAGGGCCACACGCCCAGCACGTCGTCAATCTTCCAGCGGTTTTGGGTGAGCGTGAACATGACCACGAAGATGGCCCCGGCCACCGCGCCGACCACCAGAGCGCCCAGTGGGTGCATCAGGTCCGAGCCGGCGCAGACCGCCACCAGCCCAGCCAGCGGCCCGTTGTGCACAAAGCCGGGGTCATTGCGGCCCATGAACAGGGCCACCAGGGTGCCGCCGACCATGGCCATCAGGGAGTTGACGGCCACCAGCCCCGAGATTTTGTCGATGGTTTGGGCGCTCATCACGTTAAAGCCAAACCAGCCGACGGTCAGGATCCAGGCGCCCAGGGCCAGAAACGGAATGTTCGAGGGCGGGTGTGCCGAAACGGCGCCGTCTTTGCGATACCGGTTGCTGCGCGCGCCCAGCAGCAGCACCGCCGGCAGGGCGATCCAGCCGCCGACCGCATGCACGACCACCGAGCCGGCGAAATCATGAAACTCGTCACCGGTGGCAGCCTTGATCCAGGCCTGAATGCCCCAGCCCTGATTCCAGACGATGCCTTCGAAAAAGGGGTACACCACGCCCACGATCACGGCGGTGGCGATCAGTTGTGGGTGGAACTTGGCGCGCTCGGCGATGCCGCCGGAAATGATCGCTGGAATGGCCGCGGCAAAGGTCAGCAGGAAAAAGAACTTCACCAACTCGTAGCCGTTCTTGGCCGCCAGCGATTCGGCGCCGACAAAGAAGGTGGTGCCATAGGCCACCGAGTAGCCCACGAGAAAATAGGCCACGGTCGAGACTGAAAAATCCACCAGGATTTTGACCAGCGCATTGACCTGGTTTTTTTTGCGGACCGTGCCCAATTCCAGAAATGCAAATCCGGCGTGCATGGCCAGTACCATGATGCCTCCCAGCAAAATGAACAGCGCATCCGATCCCTGTTTCAGTGCTTCCATGAAGATATCTCGCCTAAAAAATTAAAAAGCGCCACTTTTTGGTGCAAAAAATCATCCCCAGAGATGACTGCACCAAAAACAAGCAATAAATGCGCCATTAGGGAGCTTGTCTCGGGCCTGACCTTTGGGCCAGCTCATCGAAGGGCCCCGCCCTACAATCCTTTCGATGGAAGCCTTATTTGTCTCCACCGGTCTAGTCACCTTGGCCGAGATGGGGGACAAGACCCAATTGCTGTCTCTGGTGCTGGCCGCCCGTTACAAAAAACCCTGGACCATTGCCTTGGGCATCCTGATCGCCACCTTGGCCAACCATGGCCTGGCCGGCGCGCTGGGCGCCTGGATCAGCAGCCTGCTCAGCCCGGAGGTTTTGCGTTGGGCCCTGGGCCTGTCTTTTCTGGCCATGGCGGCCTGGATGCTGATTCCCGACCGACTCGACGACGACGACGATGGCGCCGCGCCCCGTTGGGGGGTGCTCGCCACCACGGTGGTGGTGTTTTTTCTGGCCGAGATGGGCGACAAGACCCAGATTGCCACCGTCATGCTCGCCGCCCGCTACGACGCGCTGGTGCAGGTGGTGGTGGGCACCACGGCGGGCATGATGCTGGCTAACGTGCCAGTGGTCTGGCTCGGCGAGCGGCTGACCCGGCGCGTGCCGATCACCCTGGTGCATCGCATCAGTGCGGCTTTTTTTGTGGTGCTGGGCCTGCTGGCCCTGTTTTGGCCGACGGGCGGCTCAGCGGGGCCAGCGCTCTGAGCTCGCTATACTTGCCGCACAGCGCCGATTTGCTCAGCTTGCGGGCGCTCAAGAAATACTGCTAAAGACGACGTGCGCCCAGCCCGGATCGCCTTAGCGATGCCGGGTTTTTTTGTCTCAGAGGATGCCTTGACTTTCGTTGCCACGCCGCAGTCCATGCATTTTGAGGAAGCGCTGCCCTTGAGCAGCGGGGCCAGCTTGCGGGCCTATGACCTGAGCTACGAGACCTACGGCCAGCTCAACGCCGACCGCTCCAACGCGGTGCTGGTCTGCCATGCCCTCAACGCCTCGCACCATGTGGCCGGCGTTTACCTCGACCCGCAGGGCCAGGTGATCCCCCGCTCTGAGGGTTGGTGGGACAGCATGATCGGGCCGGGCAAGTCGCTGGACACCGACCGGTTTTTTGTCATCGGCGTGAACAACCTCGGTTCGTGCTTTGGCTCGACCGGTCCGATGCACCGCCACCCCGACACCGGTCAGATTTATGGGGCCGACTTCCCGGTGCTCACCGTCGAGGACTGGGTGCATGCGCAGGCCCGGCTGCTCGACCGCTTGGGCATAGCCGAGCTGGCCGCCGTCATGGGCGGCAGCCTGGGCGGCATGCAGGCCCTGAGCTGGACCCTGCAATACCCCGAGCGCGTGCGCCATGCGGTGGTGGTGGCCAGTGCCCCCAACCTGACGGCCGAGAACATTGCCTTCAATGAAGTGGCGCGCCGTGCCATCGTGACCGACCCGGACTTTCATGCCGGCCATTTTTATCGCCACGGCGTGTTGCCCAAACGTGGTTTGCGCATCGCCCGCATGATTGGTCACATCACCTACCTCAGCGACGATGTGATGAACGAAAAGTTCGGCCGCGAGTTGCGCGCGGTGGCCGGGCAGCCCGGCCGGCCTTATCAGTTCACCACGCAGGACATCGAATTTGAAATCGAAAGCTATTTGCGCTACCAGGGTGACAAATTCGCCGAGTACTTTGACGCCAATACTTATTTGCTGATCACCCGCGCGCTCGATTATTTTGACCCGGCCCGGCCCCACGGCGGCGATCTGGCGCGCGCCTTTGCAGCGGCGCGCGCGCGGTTTTTGCTGGTCAGCTTCACCACCGACTGGCGCTTCTCGCCCAAGCGCAGCCGAGAGTTGGTCAAGGCCCTGCTGGACAACCAGCGTGACGTCAGTTACGCCGAGATCGACGCGCCGCATGGGCACGACGCCTTTTTGCTGGAAGACCCGCGCTATCTCAAGGTGGTGCGCGCCTATTTTGACCGGGTGACCCTGTGAACAGCCTCATCGAATCGGCCGATCTGCATACCCTGGCCGCCTTGGTGCCGAAGGGCTCCCGGGTGCTCGATCTGGGCTGCGGCACCGGAGAGTTGCTGGCCTATCTGATGCGCGAGCGCGGCTGCACCGGCTATGGGGTGGAGATCGACGACGCCAACGTCCAGGCCTGCGTGGCCCGCGGCGTCAATGTGATCCAGCTCAATCTGGAAGAGGGCCTGGCCCTGTTTGCCGACAGCTCTTTCGATGTGGTCCTGCAGATTGACACCTTGCAGCACCTGCGCAACACCGAAGTGATGCTGCGCGAAACGGCGCGGGTGGGTCGCACCGCCATCGTGGCTTTTCCCAATTTCGCACACTGGCCCAACCGTTTGGCCGTTTTGCGTGGGCGCATGCCGGTGACCAAGGTCCTGCCCTACCAGTGGTACGACACGCCCAATATCCGCGTGGGCACTTTGCGTGACTTTCGCGCCCTGGCGCTGAAGAACCGACTGCGCATCCTCGATGAATTGGGTTTGCAAGATGGCCAGCAGGTCCGCTGGTGGCCCAACGCCCGGGCCAGCCGGGCGGTTTTCAAGCTGCAGCGCCAGTGAACCCAGCGCCCTCGCCCGAGCCGAGTCAGGGCGAGCCGGTGCCCCGGGGTGAGGCTTTTGCCTTTTGGTTGCGGCTGGGCTTCATCAGCTTTGGCGGGCCCGCCGGGCAGATCGCGATCATGCACCGCGAGTTGGTGGAGCGGCGCCGCTGGATCAGTGAGCAGCGCTTCCTGCACGCATTGAATTACTGCATGCTGCTGCCGGGCCCGGAAGCGCAGCAGTTGGCCACCTACCTGGGCTGGCTGATGCACCGCACGCTCGGCGGCCTGGTGGCCGGGCTCCTGTTCATCTTGCCTTCGATGGTTTTGCTGGTGGGCCTGAGTTACCTGTACATGGTCTATGGCCAGCAGCCCTGGGCGGCGGCGATTTTGTATGGCCTGAAGGCTGCTGTGGTGGCCCTGGTGCTGCATGCGCTCTGGCGCTTGGGGCGGCGCTGTCTGGGCCGCCGGGTCTTGCCCTGGGCCTTGTGCATCGGCGCTTTTGTGGCGCTGGCGGTGCTGCGCTGGCCCTTCCCGTGGTTGATCGGCACGGCTTTGCTGTTTGGTCTGGCTGCGGCGCGCTGGGCTCCCGACGCGCTGGCTCAGGCGGCTGCGGCGGCGCCAACAGTCGCTGGACTGGCCCAGCCAGCGCTGATTGACGACCACAGTCCCACGCCGGCCCATGCTCAGCCCCGCTGGAGCCGCCTGCTGCGCGTGCTCCTGGTGGCCTTGTTTCTGGGGCTTTTGCCCTTGGCCGCGCTGGTTTCGCACATGGGTTGGGAGGCCACGCTCACGCAGATGGCCTTGTTCTTTGCTCAGGCTGCCTTTCTGACCTTCGGCGGTGCCTACGCGGTGCTGCCCTATGTGCAGCAGGCGGCGGTGGAGCAATACCAGTGGTTGAGCACCGCGCAAATGATGGACGCTCTGGCCCTGGGCGAAAGCACACCCGGCCCACTCATCATGGTGGTGGCCTTCGTGGCCTTTGTCGGTGGCTGGACCCATCAGGTGCTGGGCCCAGAGGCGCTGCCGGCCGCCGGTGTGCTGGCCGCGGTGGTGGCTTGCTGGTTCACCTTTTTGCCCTCTTTCGTGTTCATCTTGGCCGGTGGCCCTTGGGTGGAGGCCAGCCGGGCTCGCCTGGGCTGGACCGTGCCGTTGCAAGCCATCACCTGTGCGGTCATCGGTGTGATCGCCCACCTGGGCTGGACTTTTGCGCACACGCTGGCTTGGCCTGCGGGCCCGCAAGGCCCCCTGGATGGGACGGCCTTGGTTTTGCTGGCCTTTGCACTTTGGGCGCTTTGGCGTGCGCAGTGGGGCGCGCTGCCCCTCTTGGCGGCGTGCGCCGGCCTGGGGCTCGCGGCGTCCTGGTTGGGTTTGAGCTGAGCTCGGAGGTGGGGATGGACAGAAGACGTGGTTTGAAAATCGGCAGCGCCAGTGCGCTGGCGCTGCTCTTGGGCGCTTGCGCCAGCCCGGCGGTGCAGGTGCTCACTCGGCGCAGCGTCAGCCTGACCCCCGAGCAGTTGCAGCAGGCTTTTGACCAGCGGTTTCCTTTTGAGGTGCAGCCCAATGCCTGGGTGCAGGTGCGCTTGAGCTCCCCCCGTGTTCGCCTGCTGGGGCAGGCCGGACGATTGGCCGCGCAGGTCCAACTGGAATTGCGCGAGCGCCTCCTGAGCACCCGTCACCCGGCCCAGCTCGAGCTCGACTTCGGTCTGCGCTACGAGGCCAGCGACCGCAGCATCCGGATGCAAGACGTGCGGGTGCGACAAGCGGCTTTGCTCGACTTGCCGCCGACCGTGCGCGAGCTGGTCAGCCGTCAGTCGGCCCTGTGGCTGCAGCCCAAGCTGGAGGGCCAGAGCCTGTATCAGATCAAGCAAGCCGACCTGTCCTTCGTGGCTGCTTTGGGCTTGGAGCCCAAGGGCTTTCGTTGGACCGACGAGGCCTTGACGCTGGACTTTGACTTGCCGGGGACTCGCTGATCCGTCGGCCCTGGACGCAGCCCCTCGTTTTGTCGCACACTGACTCATCTCACCGATCGGAGCCCCGCCATGAATGCCCCCTTGCCCGCCGCCGTCCTGAACCACGCCCTGGCCCGCGAACAGATCGACGCCCAATGGGACCGTGACATCGTCGCCCGCTTGTCGGACTACATCGCCATTCCAGCCAAGTCGCCCTTGTTTGATCCGCAGTGGGCCGAGCATGGCCACCTCGAGACGGTGGTGCGGCAGGCGGCCGACTGGGTGCTGGCGCAAAAGATACCGGGCTTGACGCTCGAGGTGGTGCGTCTGCCCGGCCGCACGCCGGTGATCTTTTTCGAGGTGGCCGCCACCCGCGCGGTGCCAGCGGGCGCCCACGCGGCGCAGCCCACGGTATTGATGTACGGCCACCTCGACAAGCAGCCCGAATTTGACGGCTGGCGCAGTGACCTGGGGCCCTGGACGGCCCGCTACGAAGACGGCAAGCTCTACGGCCGCGGTGGTGCCGACGACGGCTATGCCATCTACGCCAGCATTGCCGCCATTGCAGCGCTCAAGAGTCAGTCGCTGCCGCACCCGCGCATCGTCGGCCTGATCGAGACCTGCGAGGAAAGCGGCTCCTTTGACCTGCTGCCTTATGTCGATGCGCTCAAGCCGAGGCTGGGCGAGGTGGCTTTGGTGATCTGCCTGGACTCCGGTGCGGGCAACTATGACCAGCTGTGGCTGACCACCAGCCTGCGCGGCAACATCACCGGCACGCTCAAGGTCCAGGTGCTCACCGAGGGCGTGCATTCGGGCGACGCCAGCGGCGTGGTGCCTTCGAGCTTTCGCATCATGCGCCAGTTGCTCGATCGGCTCGAAGACAGCGCCAGCGGGCGACTCTTGCCCGAGGTCTTTCATTGCGAGGTGCCGACTGAGCGCCTGGCGCAGGCGCAGGTGACCGCGCAGATCCTGGGCGAGGCGCTGTATCAGCGCTTTCCCTGGGCCCACCACGACTGCGGCGGCTCGAGCCAGCTGACTTTGCCGGTCACCCGCGACCCGCTCCAAGCTCTGCTCAACCGCACCTGGCGCCCGACGCTGAGCGTCACCGGTGCGCAGGGCCTGCCGGCCTTGCAGGATGCGGGCAATGTGCTGCGGCCCTATACCGCCTTCAAGCTGTCGCTGCGCCTGCCGCCGCTGGTCGATGCCGCCCGAGCGGTGCAAGAACACAAGGGCCTGCTCGAAGACAACGCGCCCTATCAGGCCAAGGTCACTTTTGAGGGCGCGGGCGGAGCCACCGGCTGGAATGCGCCAGCCACGGCCCCCTGGTTCGAGCAGGCCCTGCAAGGCGCCTCACAGGCCTTTTTTGGCGCCGGCTGCGCCACCATCGGCCAGGGCGGCACGATTCCGCTCATGAACATGCTCAGCCAGGGCTTTCCCAAGGCGCAAATGATGGTTTGTGGCGTGCTGGGCCCCAAGAGCAATGCCCACGGCCCCAACGAGTTCTTGCATGTGCCCTATGCCAAGAAGCTCACCGCCGCGGTGGCCCATGTGATCGCGCAAATGCCGACCTGATGAAGCGGGCGGCGCCAGCGCGGCACCGCTTTTTCAGGCGCCCGCCGCTTTGCTGGCCCGTTGGTTTAGGGTCAGCCACAGCAGGCCGGCGCCGGTCAGGCCCAAGGGCAGCAGCGAGCCCAGATTGAGCCAGGTCCAGCCCTGCGATGTGACCAGCACGCCCGAGGCGAAGGACGACACCGCCATCACCGCAAAGACGCAGAAATTGAGCGCGCCTTGGGCCTTGTCGCGTTCTTCGGGCCGGTAGGTCGACAGCGACAGCGCGGTGCTTGCGGTGAACAGGAAATTCCAGCCCACGCCCAGCAGGAACAGTGCGATTTCAAAGTGGTGCAGTTCCACGCCGGCCACAGCCACCATCACGCAGGCCACATTGAGCGCCTGCCCGACCGCCATGACGCTCATGGTGCCAAAGCGCTTGATCAGGTGCCCGGTGAAAAAGCCGGGCGCAAACATGCCGATCACATGCCACTGCAGTACCAGGGCCGCATCGGAAAACGGCAACCCGCAGGTCTGCATGGCCAGCGGCGTGGCGGCCATCAGCAGGTTCATGACCCCGTAGCCCAGCGCGCCTGCGGCCGCCGCCACGATGAAGGCGGGCTGGCGCATGATCTCCGACAAGGGCCGGCCGCCATCGGTGCTCGACTTGCCCGGCATGGGCGGAAACTGGATGAAGGCCAGCAGCACCATGCCCAGCACCGCCACCAGGGCCAGCGAGAAATACGCGCCGGCAAACGGCACGGTGGTGAGATCGCGAGTGGCTGCCGCCAGATTGGGCCCGGCAATGGCGCCGATCAGGCCGCCGGCCATCACCAAAGAGACGGCCTTCTCGCGCTTGGACGGCTCGGCCAGTTCAGCGGCCGCGAAGCGGTAGAGCTGGGCGTTGGCGTTGTAGTAGCCGGCCACCACGGTCGCGGCCACCAGCAGCCAAAAGTGGCTGCTGTAAGCGGCCCAGGCGCACAGCAGGGACGAGGCCGCGCCCACCGCCAGGCCGATCTGGAAGGACACCTTGCGGCCGTGGCGTTTTTGGGTGCGCGCCACCAGCCCTGTCGACAGCGCCCCGCCCACCACAGAGCCCATGACCGGCAGTGTGGCCATCCAGCCCAGCGGCGCCAGGCTCAAGCCCACCAGGCCGTTGATGGCGATGAAGGTCACGTTGTTGGTGAAGAATAGGCCTTGGCAGGCCACCAGTAACCAGAGATTTGCATTCATAAGAGCCCGTTTATACATCTTGGGTCTGGCGCAGCCTGTTGGCTTGGCGACTGTTGCGCCTGCGCGCCCGGTCTGGCCGGCTCGGGCGGCCTCAGGTGGCGCGCGCCAGCGCGGTCAGCGCGGCGGTTTCGGCGCGCAGCACCCGCGGGCCCAAACTGACGGCCACAAAGCCGGCGGCGCGCGCGGCCGCCTCCTCGCTGGGCGAAAGCCCACCCTCGGGGCCGCTGAGAAACACGACCTCGTCCTGCGCGCCGATGCCGGCCAGTTCATGGTCCAGCGTGTTGGCGGCAGCATCGAGCGAGAGCACGCAGCGCAGCGGCGCCTTGGGCGCCTGGGCCAGCCAGGCGCTCAGCTCGCTGATGCGGCCGATCTCAGGCAGGCGGTTGCCACCGCATTGCTCGCAGGCCGCGCCGGCCACCGCCTGCCAGTGCAGCCGTTTTTTCTCGGCGCGCTCACCCGACAGGCGCAGCACGCTGTGGGCCGTCTGCAAGGGCCAGAGGCTGGCCGCGCCCAGTTCGGTGGCTTTTTCCACCAGCCAGTCCATGCGCTCATTGGCCGGCATGCCCACGGCCAGGTGCACCCGCCGCTGCGGCTCGCGCTCGGCGGCCTGCCAGTTCAGCAGCTGCACCTGCACATCGCTGCGCCCCATTTGAGTGATGCGTGCCTGCCATTGGCCGCCTTCGCCGTTGAACAGGGTGATCCCTTGCCCGGGTTGCAGGCGCAGCACCTGCACATGGCGGGCGGCACTGGCTGGCAGCGCCAGCGCTTGCTCGGCTGCGAGGGGCCCCGGTATGAAAAAGCGCGGCATGGTCCAGGCTTAAAAGGTGTAGCCGGCCTGCACCGCGCCGCCTTCGATCTCCTCCATCAGCCGCAGCAGCGGCGCCAGGCGGCGGTAGCGTGAGGCGCTTTGGCGCACATAGCCGATGAAGCGCGGCGTGTCGGCCAGGTACTGGGGCTTGCCGTCGCGCAAGGTCAGGCGGGCGAAGATACCCAGGATCTTCAGGTGGCGCTGCAGCCCCATCCACTCCACCGCCTCATAAAACTGGCCGAAGTCGCTGCCCACGGGCAGGCCGGCCTGGCGCGCCTGCTGCCAGTAGCGCACCGTGATGTCAATCACGAACTCTTCGTCCCAGCTCTTGAAGGCATCGCGCATCAGGCTGGCGATGTCGTAGGTGATGGGCCCGTAGACCGCGTCTTGAAAATCGAGCACGCCCAGCGGGGCCTGGGCCAAGCCGGTGACCATGAGGTTGCGCGGCATGAAATCACGATGCACATACACCCGTGCGCCGTCGAGCGCTTGTAAGTTGTGCTGACGAATCAGCGCAAAGGCATCGTTCAAGGTCTGTTGCTGCGCCGCATTGAGCGTCATCTGCCGGTGACGCGCCACATACCACTGGGGAAACAGGTCCAGCTCGCGCGACAGCAGCGCCTCGTCATAAGGCGGCAGCACACCGGGCTGCGAGGCTTTTTGCCAGCGCACCAGCGCGTCGATGGCCGCCATGAACAGCTCATGGCTGGGCTGGCCGCGCAGGGGCAGGGTCTGCGCTGGGTCCATGACCTGCATCATGGTGCGCGCGCCCAGATCGGTCAGCAGCATGAAGCCCAGGGCCTCGTCCCAGGCCAGCACCTCGGGCACATGCAGCCCAGCTTGCTGCATCAGGCCGGCCACCTGCACAAAGGGGCGGCAGTCTTCTTTGTCCGGCGGCGCGTCCATGATGATCAGGCTGCTGCCCTTGTCCTGGTCGATGCGCAGGTAGCGCCGAAAGCTGGCGTCGGCCGAGGCCAGCCGCAGGCTGGCCGGCTGCAGCGCGTGCGCTGCACATTGCGTCTGCAGCCAGGCTTCAAAAGCCTGTTGCCGGGCCGAATCGGCCCAGGCCACCGACTGGACGGGCGAGCGCTGCGGCTCTTGTGGGTCGCGGGCTGGTGTGGGGTGGGTCATGGATAATTGAAAAGGCTTCGACGGACTCGACAGACGGGTTTATCTCATATTCACGATGCGCTCAGCCTTTCGCATGCGTTTTTCTCATTGGGCTGGCGCATGCCTGGGTCTGGGCTCGGTGCTGGGCGCCGCGGCGCAGCCCATGACGGGTCAGGGCTTGCAGCTGCGGGCTTCGCCCATGCTGATC
Organism: Polaromonas sp.; assembly: GCA_034680305.1. Classification (GTDB taxonomy): domain Bacteria; phylum Pseudomonadota; class Gammaproteobacteria; order Burkholderiales; family Burkholderiaceae_C; genus Polaromonas. Next base: position 11,623 of record JAXITB010000045.1, read on the forward strand.
GAAAAACCCACCGCCGAGGCCGAGCGTGAGGCGCCGGCCTTTGTGTCGGGCCAGCGCATCACCGGCCAGACCGACGTGCAACTGCGCATTGAAGGCCAAGCCCAACTGCGCCGCGGCCCGACCGCGGTGCGCGCTGAGCGGCTCGCGCTCGACG
>JAXITB010000046.1:0-11598 GCA_034680305.1 Polaromonas sp.
CGTTGGTGCTGACCTGCACCCGGGCAGCGGTCAGCTTGTCGCCCTGGCCGATGCGCGCGACGATGAAAATGGTCTCTCCGGGCTTGATGTCAGCGCGGCTACCCGGCGCAGATGCGACATGGGCGTGCCGGGCCAGGGTTTGAGTGGCCCTTGTCCGGGGCCACTCAGCCCCAGCTGCGCGTGAGCACTTCATCGAGCGCATCGGCAATCGTCTGCCCCTGATCGGCCAAACTGCCCACACACGCCCCCAGCTGGTCACAGGCCACAGACACCATGTCCAGCGGGTGTAGCACCAGCGTCTGGCCCTTGATCTTGAAAACCGGATTCATTCGGGTGCCAGCCACTTTGGCCCCCGATGGCAAAGCCGAGCGCAAAACCAGCGGGACGACCACACGGCGACGGTAGCCATCGAACAGCGAAGACTGCACCACCACCACCATCGGCACGGTGGCACGCATCGGGCCAGGGTTCACAAGCACGTCGTATTGCGCCATGACCTGCTTTAGAGGCAAGCTCAGAGGGTGGAATGCCCGTCGGCGTAAGAGCCCGACACATCGTGCAGGGCGTTCCAGCCGGCCACCGCCTGCTGCGCCTGCTGGCGCAGTTGCTGCCGCGTCTGCCGCTCAGAGACGACATAGGACTGCAACAGCTCTTCCACCTTGGCCGACAAATTGCCGCAATACCCACGGGACTCTTGGACCAGCGCCTCGCTCAGAGAAAGGTTGAAAGGTCTTTTTGCCTTCGATTCGGGGATAGACATGACGGACACTCCATTCATCCTGGGTCATGCGCATTGTATGCACATGACGGATGGCCAACGGACCACGGCATCCCATGGCGATCGGCGAAGAGACCTGAAGTCAACCACGGTGATTGGTGGTCAGCAGTCGGCGCGATCCATGCGAATGGGAGGCCGGCGGCCTGAGCGTGCCATGAGGCCCGGCCGGACGGTCCGCACAGGGGTTTCCCTCAGGATGTAAATCGATTGACAGCGCAGCCGGCCCGACCGTGACTACGCTTGAGCCCGGTCAGACCGTTGCACAGCCCCAAACCCATGCCTCCAGCATCGCCCTTGCGCATCGCCGTCGACATCGGCGGAACCTTCACCGACATCGTGTTGCGCCGCGGCGAACAAAGCGCCACGGCCAAGCTCTTGACCACGCCGGCAGCGCCTGAGCAGGCCATGATCGAGGGGATCTTGCAGGTGCTCGCGGCGGTGGGCGCCGAGCCGCGGGAGCTGGACTTGCTGGTCCACGGGACCACCCTGGCCACCAATGCGCTGATCGAGCGCAAAGGCGCGCCAACCGGCCTGATCACCAATGAAGGCTTTCGTGACGTGCTGGCCATGGGCGACGAAAAACGCTTTGACCACTACGACCTCGACCTGGAAAAGCCACAGCCGCTGGTGCCGCGCCACAGCCGCATCGGCGTGCGCGGCCGCATGCGCGCCGACGGCCGCGAGCATGAGCCGCTGGCCATGGACGATGTCGACCGCGCGATCGACACCTTGCGCGAGCAGGGCGTGCAGGCGCTGGCCATCGGTCTGCTCCACGCGTACACCAATTCAGCCCATGAGCAGGCGGTGGCCGCGCGGGTGCGCCAGCGCTGGCCGCAGGCCACGGTGTGCCTGTCCAGCGAGGTCTGCCCCGAGATCCGTGAGTTCGAGCGCTTGACCACCACGGTGGCCAACGCCTATGTGCAGCCCCTGATGTCGCGCTATTTGCAAGCGCTGCAGCAACGGCTGCAAGCCCTGGGCATGAACTGCCCGCTGTTTCTGGTGACCTCCGGTGGCGGGTTGACCACCCTGGATACGGCCAGCCGCTTTCCGATCCGGCTGGTCGAGTCGGGACCGGCCGGCGGCGCCAGCCTATCGGCCTGGCTGGCGCGCACCTTGGGGCTCAAGCACGCGCTGTCCTTTGACATGGGGGGCACCACCGCCAAGATCTGCTTCATCACCGAGGGCCGGGCCGAGCAATCACGCCGGTTCGAGGTGGCACGGGCCTGGAAGAACCTCAAGGGCAGCGGCTGGCCGGTGCGCATCCCGGTCACCGAGATGGTGGAGATCGGCGCCGGCGGTGGCTCCATCGGCCGGCTGGACCGGCTCGGCCGCATCACCATGGGCCCCGACAGTGCCGGTGCCTTGCCCGGGCCAGTCTGCTATCGCCGCGGCGGTCAGCAGCCAACGGTGACCGACGCGCAGTTGCTGCTGGCGCGGCTTGATCCGCTGCACTTTGCCGGCGGCCACCTGCAGCTCGATGCGGCTGCGGCGCGCACCTGCGTCAACGATGCACTGGCGCAGCCTCAGTCGCTCGACGTGACCTGGGCGGCCAGCGGCATGATCGAGATCGTGGAAGAGAACATGGCCAACGCCGCGCGGGTTCACGCCATCGAGCGCGGCCAGACCACCGAGCAGTGCACCCTGATCGCCTTCGGTGGCGCAGCCCCTCTGCACGCCGGCTCGATGGCGCGGCGCCTGGGCATGAGCCGGGTGGTGATCCCCAAGGACGCAGGGGTGGGCTCGGCGGTGGGCTTCTTGCTCTCGCCGCTGGCCTTCGAGCTGGTGCGCAGCCTCTATATGGACGAGACCGCACTCGAATTGGGTCGCATCAATGGCCTGCTCGACGAACTGCAAGGGCAAGCCTCGGCCATCGTGCGCGCAGGCGCGCCGACTGCAGCGGTGCTGATCCGTCGCTGGGTCGATGTGCGCTACCGCGGTCAGGGCCATGAGCTGAGCATCGAATTGCCATCCGGTGAACTCGACGGCCAAGCCATGGTCGACTTGCGCGAGGACTTCGAGCGTCGCTACGAGCGCCAGTACGGCCTGCGCATCCCCGGGGTAGCGCTGGAGTTCTTGAGCTGGACGGTGGCCGCCAGCGCCGAAGGCAGTGCCGCACCGGCCGAAGTGCCCACAGCCTGTACCGCCACGGCGGCCCAGCCCATGGGGCAGCGCGAGGTGTTTGACCCACAGTCGGGCCAGTGGCTGCTGCATGCGATCTACGAGCGCGCTGCGCTGAGTGCCGGCGCCTGGCTGACAGGGCCTGCACTGGTCACAGAAGCGCAGACCACCACCGTGGTGCCCACCGGCTGGCGCGCCAGCCTCGATGGGCTGGGCCACCTGCATCTGATGCGCTCCCCCGCATCGGCCTCCAATCATTGAACCCAGGAGCGACCGCCCATGAACACTTCGGCCTCGTCTGCCCCTCCCGCCGCTGCCAGCGCCACCGATCACAGCGAGCAAGGTCTGCGCGTCAAGCGCCAGGTGATGTGGAACCGCTTGATCTCGGTGGTGGAAGAGGGCGCCCAGGTCCTGCTCAAGACCGCCTTCGGTGCGGTCACCCGCGAGGCCGGTGACCTGTCGGTGGGCGTCTACGACCGCCAGGGCCGAATGATGGCGCAGGCGGTCACCGGCACACCCGGGCACGTCAACACCATGGCCATGGCCGTCGGCCACTTCCTGGAGCGCTTTCCTCTGGATACGCTGCACCCGGACGATGTGCTGGTGACCAACGACCCCTGGATGGGAACCGGCCACCTGTTCGACTTTGTGGTGGTCACGCCGGTCTTCCACCAGGGGCGCGCGGTCGCACTGATCGCATCGACCTGCCATGTGATCGACATTGGTGGACGCGGCTTTACCGCCGAGGCGCTGTCCGTCTATGAAGAAGGGCTGTGGGTGCCCCACCTCAAGCTGTTCGACGCCGGCCAACTGAACCAGACTTTGCTGGCTTTGCTGGAGCGCAATGTGCGCGAGCCGCTGCAGACCCGCGGCGACCTGATGTCGCTGGTCTCGTGCAACAAGGCAGCTACGCAGCGTCTGCAGGGCCTGATGGACGAGTTTGCGCTGGCAGACCTGCAGTCCCTGTCGGACTACATCATCCACACCTCGGCGCAGGCCATGCACCAAGCCATTGCCGCCCTGCCCGACGGCCAATGGCGCCACAGCATGCGCATCGACGGCAACGGCGAGCCGGTGGACCTGGTGGCCACGCTGAGCATCGACGGCGACAGGCTGTACGTGGACTACGCCGGCTCTTCGGCGGTGTCACGCTCGGGCATCAACTCGCCCAAGTGCTACACCGACGCCTATTCGGTCTTTGGCATCAAGTGCGTGATCGCGCCTGATATCCCCAACAACGCCGGTTCGCTGTCGGCCATCGAGGTAAGGGCCGAGGCCGGCTCCATCGTGCACCCGCTGCCCCCAGCGCCGGTGACGGCACGCCATGTGATCGGGCAAATGCTGCCCGATCTGATGTTCGGCTGCCTGCAGCAGCCCTGCGGCGCACAGGTCAGTGCCGAGGGCGCGGGCAGCATCTGGGTGCTGGCCATGTCTGGCGAAGCGGCCAGCGGGCGCTACCAAACCATGAGCCTGGGCATCGGCGGCATGGGCGCCAGGCCTGGCAAGGACGGGCTGTCGTGTACCGCCTTTCCCAGCGGGGTGGGCAGCATTCCGGTGGAGGTGACCGAGGCCAGCGCCCCGCTGCTGTTCCTTCGCCGCCAGTACCTGCCCGGCAGCGGCGGCGAGGGCCAGTTTCGCGGCGGGCTGGGCAGCGAGATCGAGATCGCTCACCGCGACGGCGGCAGCTTTCGTGTTTCGGCGGCGACCTTTGATCGGCGCATCTTCCCGGCGCGCGGCCGCTACGGTGGCGGCAACGGACAGGTTGGTGCCTGCCGCATCAGCAATGGCACGGTGATCCTGGACAAGGGCGTGCATGAGGTGCCGGCCGGCTGCAGCCTGCTGCTGCAACTGCCCGGCGGTGGCGGCTACGGCAACCCCGCCGCTCGCGCGCCGGACGCTTTAGCCCGTGACTTGGCCGAAGGCCTGCATCACACACCGAGCGCAAAATAGCGCTCCGCCACACAGCCCGAACCCACTTTCCCGCTAAAGCACCTTCTCCATGAGCACTTCCCCCCTGCAACCCGATCGCATCGAACTGGCCCCCGGACTGCAGGTGCCGCGCCTGATCACCGGCCTGTGGCAGGTGGCCGACATGGAACGCGGCGGGCAGCCGCTACCGCTCGAGCGCGCAGCCCAGGATCTGGCCGACTATGCGCGGGCCGGCTTCGACGCCTTCGACATGGCCGATCACTACGGCAGTGCCGAGCTGATCACCGGCCGCTTCCTGAAAGACTGGCGCGGCCACCGGCCGGCCCATGCCTTCACCAAATGGTGCCCCGAGCCGCAGGTGATGAGCGCCGAACGGGTACAGGCCGGCATCGCCGAGCGGCGCAGCCGCCTTGGCGTGGAGCGCCTGGATCTGCTGCAATTCCATTGGTGGGACTACACCCACCCGGGCTATCTCGACGGCATGGAACAGCTGATGCGCCTGCGCGAGCAGGGCCAGATCCAGCACCTGGGGGTGACCAATTTCGACACCGACCACCTGCGCCTGCTGCGGCGGCAGGGCGCGCCCATCGTCACCAACCAGGTCTCGCTGTCCCTGCTCGACCGCCGCGCCACCGGCCGCATGAGCGCGCTGTGCCAGGCCGAGGGCATGCGGCTGCTGGCCTATGGCACCTTGGCCGGCGGCTTCTTGAGTGAGCGATGGCTGGACAAAAGCGAGCCCGACAGCGTGGCCGATTGGAGCAAGTCCAAATACCAGCGCTTCATCGACGCCATCGGCGGCTGGTCCGCCTTCCAGGGCGTGCTGCAGGCGGCGCACACCATCGGCCGCAAGCATGGGGTGTCGATCGCGGCCGTCTCGCTGCGCTGGGTGCTGGAGCAGCCCGCGGTGGGGGCGGCGATCGTCGGCGCCCGCCTGGGCGAAAGTGAGCACCGCGCCGGCAACCTGGCGGTGTTTGGCTTTGCGCTGGATGCCCAGGACCACGCCCTGCTCAATGCCGCCTTTGCCCAGACCCGCGACCTGCCCGGCGACTGCGGCGACGAATACCGCAAGCCGCCCTTCCTGACCGCCTCGGGCGACCTGAGCCACCATCTGGAGCAACTGCAGCGGCCCTACAAGGCGCAGCCAGTGGATGGCCTGGCCGAGCGCAGCCGGGTGGGCACCGGCAGCCAGTGGGAGCAGATCGGCGGCTACTCGCGCGCCGTGCGGCAGGGTTCGCGCGTCCTGGTCAGCGGCACCACCGCCACCCACGGCGCAGGCCAGGTGGTGGCACCGGGCGATGCGCAGGCGCAGACGGTCTACATCCTCGACAAAATTGCGGCCAGCCTGCAAGCCCTGGGCTCTGAGCTCGCACACGTGGTGCGCACCCGGATTTACCTGCGCGACATCGAGGCCTGGCAGGGGCCAACTGAAGTTCACGGGCGGGTGTTTGCCGATGTGCGCCCGGCCAATACCCTGCTGGCTGTCGCGCAACTGGTGGGGAACTACGAGGTCGAGATCGAGGCCGAAGCCGAAGTGCCGCCGGCGGCGCGCCGCTTCATCAGCAGCGGCTCGCCCTATGAAGCCATGGCCGGCTACAGTCGTGCGGTCATCGAGGGGCCGTGGGCGTTTGTGTCGGGCACCGTCGGGGTGGACATGGCCACCGGACAGTGGCCGAGCAGCACCGCCGAGCAGGCCGAGCGCGCCATCGACACCATTGCCTCGGCATTGCAGCAAGCGGGCATGAGCCTGCTCGATGTGCTGCAGGTCAAGGTGCATGTGCCCGACCGCGCCGATGTGGCTGTGGTCAGCGAAGTAATCCGCCAGCGCTTTGGCCCGGCCCGCCCCACCAACATCACCCTGTGTACGCCCATGGCGCTGCCCGAATGCCGGGTGGAGATCGAGGTCACCGCCAAGCGGCGCTCGGCCTGAGTCAGACCGGGTTCAGACCGAGACCTTGGCAAAACGCGGCTCTTGCCAGACGCCGCTTTCCAGCACATGGACCAGGCGGTCGACCGCGGTCCAGACATCCACATGGCTGAGCGCCATCGGCGACAAGCCGAAGCGGATCGAATCAGGCTTACGAAAAGAGCTCACCACCCCGTGGGCGAGCAAGGCCTCGGTCACGCTGCCCGCGCCCGGATGACTGAAGGTCAGGTGGCCACCGCGCTGGGAATAGTCGAGCGGCGAGGTGACCTTGACACCGAGCACCGCGCACCGCTCTTGCAACAGTTGCACCAGCAACTCGGACAGCGACCGGTGCTTGGCACCCAGCTCTTCGGGCTTGATCAGCTTCCACAGGTCGGCGGCGGCCGACATGGCCTGATTGGCCAGGATCGAGGGCGAGCCGTTGAGGTGCCGGCGCACGCCAGCCAGCGGCTCATAGGTGGGGGCAAAGGCGAACACATCCTGATGGCCCATCCAGCCGGCGATCACCGGCCAGTCTTTTTCCTGATGCTCGGGCCTGACATACAACCAAGCCGGCGCGCCGGGTCCGCCGCACAAATACTTGTAGCCGCAGCCGACCGCAAAGTCGGCCCCGTCGGCCTCCAAGGCCACTTCGATGGCGCCGGCGGCGTGCGAGAGGTCCCAGAAAGCCAGGGCGCCGTGCTCATGAACCAGGGCGCTGGTCTGGCGCATCGGCCAGCGGTAGCTGCTGCGGTAGTCCACATGGCTGAGATAGACCACGCCGACATCGGGGCCCAGGGCCGAGGGCAGTTCATCCGGGTGGTCGATCAAGCGCAACTGCAGCTTACCGCCCAGAAAATGCGCCAGCCCCTCGGCAATGTAGACATCGGTGGGAAAGTTGTAGCGCTCGGTGACGATGACCGGCCGCTGCGGCTGCAGCTTGCAGGCATAGGCCAGCAGCTTGAACAGGTTGACCGAGGTGTTGTCGCTGAAGATCACATCCTGAGGCCGCGCACCGAGCAGATGCGACAAGGCCTCGCCCAGCAACCAGGGCTTTTCCATCCAATCGAAATAACTCCAGCCGCGCCGGCGCGCGTCGCGCCAGCCCCGCGTCATCAACTCCTGCACCCGCTGCGGCGCATCGGCCGGCATCGCGCCCACCGAGTTGCCGTCCATGTAGATGGTGTCCTCGCTGGGCTGCGCAAACCGGGCCCGCAAATGGGCCAGCGGATCACGGGCGTCCAGGTCCTGGCAATGCGATAAGGTGATCATGAGAGGCAGCGGCGGGCAGGCCGGCGGGTTTGCTCCAGGAGCGATTGCACAAGATGGATCTCGGCCTCGTGGCAGGCGATCAGCCTGGCCCAGCGGGCGTCGCTCATCGTCTGGCTGCGCCAGGCGGCCAGCGACACCGCGCAGCCGCTCTGGTGGGGCAGCACCCGCGCCGCAATGCGCGGGCTCAGTTGGTGGGCATCGCTGCCGACCCAGTAGTCGACCTGACCCAACTGCGGCTGGAGCACCGGCCGGACAAAGCTGACCGAGCCGTCAAACAGGCTGACGCCCTTGTACAGACCGGTGGCCACACGCACCGTGTTCATGCTGCCCAGGGCCCAGCGGCCGAGCTGGCGGCCGTCGGCCAGAAAGCGCAAGGCGCGGGCTGGCTCGACGGCGCACACCAAGCTGGTGATGTGCGCTTGGGCTTGGGCAGGTGGGCTCATGATGGCTTCAGGCAGGCCGGGGGGCAGAGCCGGCCGGCCCGCAAGCTCATTCTTCGACCCGACGGGTCAGGGCCTGCATCTCGGTCAGGCTGATCGTGCGGTCGGTCACGATTTGACCGCCGGTGATTTTCCAGACCAGGGCTGGGCCGCTGACATCACCGTTGGCATCGAACTCGATCGGGCCGGTCGCGCCGAAATACTTGATCGGCTTGCCCGCACGGATCAATTCCAGGGCCTTCTTGAATTCGGCCGGGCCGGTGCCCACCGGGGTACCGCCTGGGGTGTGCACCCGGCGCACCGCCTCACGGATGGAAGGGCCGCTCAAGTCCTTGGCGATGTTCATCGCCAGCGCCATCACCATGACCGCGTCGTACTGGGTGTGGACGCCTGGGCCCTTGGAGTCGGCATTCCATTTCTTGAGGAAGGCTTCGTTGAAGGCGTCTACGTGGGGGCCAGGCTCCTGAGCGTTGTCCATGCCGAAGAAGTCCTCGACGAACTGCCCGCCCACGCCATTGACGAAGTCCATGGTGCGCATGGAGTTGTTCAGCGCCACCTTGCGCGGGCCGCCTTGCGACAACCACTCACGCACGATGGTGACCGCGTCTTTGGGAAAGCCGATCAGCAGCAGGGCCTCGGGCTTGGACGCCAGCGCGCGGGTGACCTCGGCCCGGTAGTTGGGCTGGTTATCGTTGTAAGGCACCTCAGCCAGAATCTCGCCGCCGAGCTTTTTGTGCGCACCCCGGTAGAAGCGCAGCATGTCGGTGCCGAAATCGGTGTTGACATAAATCACCGCCAGCCGCTTCATGCCGCGCCGATTGACCTCGGAGGCGGTGGCATAAGCCTGGGTCTTGCTGGTGGGCAGGGTGCGGAAGAAATAGCCGCCGCTGCGGCCGTCGGTGAAGTTGCTGGCCGACGAGCAGCAGGAGATCTGCACCACCTTGGAGGGGGCCGTCACCGCCGAGATGATCGGGCCGGTCACACCCGAAGAAATGGTGCCGGTGAACGCTTGCACGCGCTCAACTTCCACCAGGTACTTGGCCGCATCGACACCCACGGTGGGCTGGCCCTGGTCATCGCGCAAGATGAACTGCACCGGACAGGCCTTGACGCCGCCGCCTTGGTTGACATGCTCGATGGCCAATTCAGCGGCCTGCGCGATCTTTTTGGTGATCGGCGCCATCGAGCCAGTCAGCGGCAAGATGCCGCCGACCTTGACCGGACAAGCCGGTGCTTGCGCCATCGCCGCCGGCAGCGCCGTCGCCAACAACAGGCTGGCGAGCCAGCGACCCAATCCGAGACATGCACTTGAGCTCATGATCCGTCCTTTCTTCGTCAAATAAAAAATCAGCTTACCAAACCAAATGCCTAGAAACCACCGAGCGCTCGCCGATCAAGCCACGCGGCTTGTAAAGCAGCATCAGGACCAGCGTCAGGCCGATCAGGATCACCTGAATGGCCGCGCCCTGGGCGGCATGCGAAGGCGGTACCCATTTGGAGACGGCCACTCCACTGGCCGCCCAGATGCCCCAGACCACCAGGGCCCCGATCATCGCGCCCCGGTTGTTGCCGCTGCCGCCCACAATCAGCATGGCCCAGACCTGAAAGGTCAGGATGGGCAGGAAGTCGAAGGGGCTGACAAAGCCGATGAAGGTCACATACAGCGCGCCGGCCAGGCCCATCAGGGTCGAGCCCAGCACAAACGACTGCAGACGGTAAGACAGCGGGCTCTTGCCCAGCGAGGAGGCGGCCGTCTCGTCCTCGCGAATGGCGCGCAGCACCCGGCCCCAGGGCGAAGACAAGATGCGCTCGAGCGCCCAGTACACCAGGGCCACCACCGCCACCATGAACACCAGATAAAAAAGGTTGTAGCCCAGGGGCGTGTCAAACCAAGCGCCGAAGGGCTTGGGAATGCGGGTGATGCCCTGCGAGCCGCCGGTCCAGGGCTCCAAATTGAGCGAGACCAGCTGGATCATGATGCCAATGCCAAAGGTGGCGATGGCCAGATAGTCGCCGCGCAGCCGGATCGTGATCAGCCCGATCAGGGTGGCCGCCAGCGCGGTGACCAGCATGGCCGCGATGATGCCCACCAGCCAGGGCAGTCCGTAGTTGCCCATCAGCTGCGGATTGGGGGCCGCCGTCAGGATGGCATGGGTGTAGCCGCCGATGGCATAAAAACCGGCCACCCCCGCATTGAACAGGCCGGTAAAGCCCCATTGCAGGTTCAGGCCCATGGTCAGGATGCACAGCACCAGCACCACGCAGAGGAAAAACACCAGATAGGAGGCCACGCCCAGCATCAGTGCACCTGTCTCATGAGGACTTCTCGCCCAGCAAACCCTGAGGGCGCAGCCACAGCACACCCAGCAGGAGCAAAAACGGCATGGCCGGCTTGTAGCCGGGGTTGGCCACCAAAAGGAAGAGGTTTTCCGCGATACCCACGAGTAAACCACCGATCACTGCGCCCGGCAGGCTCCCAACGCCGCCAAAGATGGCTGCGGCAAACACCGACAGCAGCATGTTCGAGCCGAGCTCGGGGTGCAATTGCGGCGTCAGCCCCGAGAACACGCCGGCCATGGCAGCCATGAAGCCCGAGATCAGCCAGGTCGTGCGCACCACGCTGTCGACCCGGATGCCGCAGACCTGCGCCAGCGTCGGGCTCTCGGCCATGGCGCGCATCGCAATGCCGGTGCGGTGAAAGGTCAGGTACAGATGGAGCACGATCACCAGCAGCACCGTCAGCGCGAGGATGAACACCTGATCGGGCAGCACGCGCATCCCTGGCAGGATCATCACCCCCAGCTGCAGCTCGCGGGTGTAGAAGTAGGAGTCATGGCCCCAAATCAGCACCAGGATATGACGCAGCACCAGAGCAGCACCAAAGGCGGCAAACACCAGCACCAGAGACGCGGCGCCACTGCGCCGAAGCGGCCGGAACACCAACAGGTCCAACCACCAGGACAGGGCCCCGGCCAGGACCGACGCCAGCAGTGCCGCCAGCAGCAACTGCCAGCCAAAGCTCAGTCCCATGGTGGGCGTGCCCGGACCGATGAATGTCACCACCGCCAGCGCGAGGTAAGCGCCGATGGTCATGAACTCGGCGTGGGCGAAGTTGGCAAAACGCATGATCTGCAGCGTCAGCGACAGGCCGATCGCCC
>JAXITB010000047.1:0-11435 GCA_034680305.1 Polaromonas sp.
AGCGCGACCGCCCCGTCCATGGCCGGCTCGATCGGGGCCACGGGTCCGCTGTCGGCCTGACTGTCGGCTTGCTTGGGCCGACTCTTACGCGAGGTCCACGCGCCGTGGGCCACGACGGCCGCCAGTACCACGGCGCCAAGCACCGCCAATGCCAGTTGCAGGTTGTTCATGTGAGTGCCGCCTCCGCCAGGTTGAGGGCCGATTCCATGTCCACCGCCACGATGCGCGAGACACCCTGCTCCTGCATGGTCACCCCAATGAGTTGCTGGGCCATCTCCATGGCGATCTTGTTGTGTGAAATAAAGAGAAACTGAGTTTCACTGGCCATCGCACTGACCAGTTTGGCATAACGCTCGGTATTGGCGTCGTCCAAGGGGGCATCGACCTCGTCAAGCAAGCAAAAGGGCGCTGGGTTGAGCTGGAAGATGGCAAACACCAGGGCAATGGCCGTCAGCGCCTTCTCGCCACCGGACAGCAGGTGAATGGTCTGGTTCTTCTTGCCAGGCGGCTGGGCCATGACCTGCACGCCGGCATCGAGAATTTCATCGCCGGTCATGATCAGGCGGGCGTTGCCGCCACCGAAGAGCTGCGGGAACATCCGGCCAAAATGGCCGTTGACCGTCTCGAAAGTGCTCGAGAGCAACTCGCGTGTTTCCATGTCGATCTTGTGGATCGCGTCTTCGAGCGTGGTCATGGCGTCGGTCAGGTCGCGCGACTGCGCGTCCAGGAAGCCCTTGCGCTCGCTGGCCGACTGCAACTCTTCGAGCGCTGCCAGATTAACCGCGCCCAAGGACTGAATTTCGCGCTGCAACCGATCGATCTCGGCCTGCAGGCCGCTCAGGCGCACACCGTCCCGTTCGATGGACGCCTGGACCGCAGCCAGATCGGCCTGGGCATCGGCCAGTAGCTGTTCATATTGCTCAAAACCCAGCCGGCTGGCCTGCTGCTTGAGTTGCAGGTCGGTGATGCGTTGGCGCATGGGCTCGAGTTCTCGCTCGATTTGCAGGCGCCGCTCGTCACTGGCGCGCAGCTTGGCGGTCAGATCGTCATACTGGCTGCGCTTGGCGCCCAGGTCGGCTTCGCGCTCGAGCTTGAGCGCCAGAGCCGACTGCAGCCCAGCCTGCGCGGCGGCATCGGACAGGCGGGCCAACTCGTCCTGGGCCCGCCGCTCCTCATCGACCAGCCCAGCGGCCTGCTGAGCCGCCATCTCGATGCTGCGGCTGAGCTCGTCGCTGCGGGCGGCCAAGGCGCGCAGGGCAAACTGCGCCTCCTGGGCTTGCCGTTCCAGGGCGCGTTGCTGCTCGCGCGCTTGCACCAGACTGCGATCGGCTTCAATCACGCGGTCGTCGATTTGCGCCGCACGCTCCTGGCAGTCAGCCAATTGCATATCGAGCTCTTCAAAACGGGCCTCGGCCGTCACCTGGCGCTCTTGTAACTGGTCCAGCTGCTCGTCGATGTCTTGCAGCTCCCCCTCGAGTTGCTGGCTGCGCTGGCGGGTCTGCTCGGCCAGTTGTTCGAGCCGCAGGGTTTCGACCTGCAGGGCGTGGACCTGCTCCTGGCCCTGTACCGCGTCGCGCCGTACGGCCGCCAGCTGCTGCGAGGCTTCGGCATAAGCCGCCTCGGCACGGGCCAGATCGCCCCGGGCCTGCTCGACGATCAAGGACTGGGCGCGCAGTTGTTTGTCAAGGTTTTCGATTTCCTGGGCCCGCGCCAGCAAGCCGGCTTGCTCGGAGTCGGGCGCGAAAAAGCTCACGCCGTGTCGGCTGACCGCGTGGCCGGCCGGCACATAAATCGCCTGCCCGGCCGCCAACTGTTCGCGTTGGGCCAAAGCCTGATCGAGCGTATCGGCAGCAAAAGCGCCGTGCAGCCAGTCACCGAGCAAAGCCGACTGCGACGCATCATGCTGTCGCAGCAAATCAGCCAGTGGCCGCAGGCCCGCGCCGGCTGAACGCGCAGCCGCACCTCCCACAGGGGGGGTGTAAAAAGCCAGCTTGGCCGGCGGCGCATCACGCCCGTCTGTGCCCGCAAAGCCACGCACCATCTCCAGGCGGCTGACCTCGAGCGCGCCCAGCCGCTCGCGCAAGGCGGCCTCGAGCGCGGCTTCCCAGCCGGGCTCCACATGGATCCGACTCCACAGCCCCTGGAGGCTGTCCAACCCATGCTTGGCCAACCATGGCGCCAGGCGCCCGTCGGTCTTGACTTTGTCCTGCAGTGCCCGCAAAGCTTGCAGACGCGCCGACAGATCAGCCTGCCGGGCCGATTGCTCGTTGTGGCTGCGCTGGCGCTCGCGCCGCTGCTCATCGAGTTGCGGGACGCTGGCACTGAGCGACTCGAGCTGCGCCTGCCTTTGCGCTTGCTGCTCGGTGGCTGCACCCAACTGTTCCTGCAAATGGGCCAGCCGCGCCTCGTCGGGGGCGCCCAGGGCGTTGCGGTCAACCACCAGGCGCTCGCGGCGCGCCTGCAGGTTGCGAGAGAGCTCTTGCACATTGCGCTGCTCGGCGGCCAACACCTGTATCTGCTGCTGGACCTGCGCGACGCTGGCGCGCTGCTCGCTGGCCTGCGCCTGAGCCGAACGCAGCGACTCTTCCAGGGCCGGGACCTGGGCGCCCTGATCCTCGCACTGGGCCTGCAGCACCTCAGCCTGCTCCTGGGCCTGCTCGGACTGGCCGGCCAAAGATTCAATTTCGGCATCGGCATCGGCCTTGCGAGTGGCCCACTGACTGGCCTGCTCGCGCAACTGGCTCAAACGCTGCTCGACCCTCTGACGACCCTCGACCACATAGCGGATCTCAGCCTCCAGGCGGGCCACTTCAGCGCTGGCCTCGTACATCCGCCCTTGCGCCTGGTTGACCTGATCGCCTGCCTCGTAATGGGCCTGGCGCACGGTCTCCAGATCAGCCTCGGTCTGCCGCAGATCGGCCAATCGGCTTTCGAGGGCATTGATGGCCTGGTCGGCATCGGTCTGGAGTTTGAGCTGATCGGCCTGACTCTCGGCCCGCTTGATGAACCACAGTTGCTGCTGCTTGAGCGTGGCCTGGGCCTGCAGTTCTTTGTAGCGCATGGCCACCTCGGCCTGCCTTTCAAGGCGCTCGAGCTGGCTTGCGAGCTCGCGCAGGATATCCTCGACCCGCGTGAGGTTCTCCCGCGTGTCCTGCAAGCGGTTGGCCGTCTCACGGCGGCGCTCCTTGTATTTGGAGACCCCAGCGGCCTCCTCGAGAAACAGGCGCAGCTCTTCCGGCTTGGACTCAATGATGCGGCTGATGGTGCCCTGGCCAATGATGGCGTAGGCCCGCGGCCCCAGCCCGGTACCCAGGAACACGTCTTGCACGTCTCGGCGACGCACCGGCTGGTTGTTGATGTAATAACTGGATGTACCGTCGCGGCTGAGCACCCGCTTGACGGCAATTTCGGTAAATTGGCCCCACTGGCCGCCGGCGCGGTGGTCGGCGTTGTCAAAAATCAGCTCCACGCTGGCGCGCCCGGCCGCCTTGCGGCTGGTGGTGCCATTGAAGATCACGTCCTGCATGGACTCGCCGCGCAATTCGCTGGCCCGGCTCTCGCCAAGCACCCAGCGCACGGCGTCCATGATGTTGGACTTGCCGCAGCCGTTGGGTCCAACCACCCCCACCAGCTGGCCGGGCAGCATGAAATGGGTAGGCTCTGCGAAAGATTTGAAGCCCGAAAGCTTGATGGAATTAAGACGCACGGACAGATCTGATGGTTGAACCTGAAAACAGCACTCGGGTGGAAAGCTCGGCCGGCGGACAACCGACTGAGAGCGCCCCAAGCCCAGGTGGCCTCAGAAGGCCCGCTCGAGCGCGTGGCGGCGACAATTATGGCCTGAGCGCAGGGACCTGGGCGGTCGATGACACATCGTTGATAATGCTTTACCACTACATTTTCGGACCGCCCCATGCAGATCGAGCACCACACCGTCCTCAATGCCGTTTCCCGGGCCATCATTCTGTGCGACAGCGACACCGAGCAGGCCAAGGACGGGCTGTACGCCCTTGGCGATTACCTCAAGCATTATTTCTTTGCCACCACACGCCGTCAGAGCGAGCCGAACGAAGACGAGCTTGAGCGGGTCGCCGATAGCTTGCGGGCGCTTCGGCAATTCTTGGGCAAGGACCCAGCCTGACGCCCAGGCAGGCCTACTGGGCGGAGCGGGCTTGCTCCAGGAGTTCCAAGACCTGTTCTCGCAAGACCTGGGGGCGAACTGGCTTGTGCAGCACCCTGACCCCTTGCTGATGGGCGCTGGCCTCCAACTGCGCCGACACATCGCCGGTCATCAGCAGGGCCGGCAGGGCGCGATCAGCCCGCGCCCTGAGGGTCTGAATCAACTGCAGGCCATTGGGTTCCAGATCGCCCAGGTGATAGTCGCTGATGAGCAGGTCCACGGGACGGTTACGGCTGGCCTCCAGCGCTTCGACCATGTTTCGGGCGGAGGCCACCTCGCAACCCCAGCCCGAGAGGGTCTTGATCATGCTGCTGAGCAGCAGGTCCACGTTGTCGACCACCATCACACGCAGATTGGCCAGTTGCACCTGGGCTTGGTCAGCGGCGTCCTCGAGCGTGCCTGCACCGAGCATCGGGTCAGTCAGCGGCAACCAAACGGAAAACCGCGATCCTTTGCCGGGCGTGGACTCCACCGACAACCGATGGTCCAACAATAGCGCATAGCGCTTGACAATGGACAGCCCCAAGCCGAGGCCCTCGGTACCGGACTCCGATGCATCGAGGCGCACAAACTCCTTGAAGATGACCTCGAGTTTGTCGCCGCGTATCCCGATACCGGTATCGATCACTGACACCCGCACCCGATCGCCCTCCAGAGAAGTGGTCAATTCGACCATGCCGTGGGCGGTGTACTTGATCGCGTTGGACACCAGATTGGCCAACAGGCCATGCAGCAAGACCGGGTCTGAACGAACCCATTGATGGGTTCGCCTGACCAACAGCAACAGGCCCTTGCCGAGCGCTGCCGCCTCAAATTCAGCCTCGAGTCGCTTGAACACCTGCTCCAGGGACAAAGACGCTTTGTTGGGCTCAACCAAGCCTGCGTCCAGTCGGGTCAAGTCCATGAGCGTGATCAGCGATGCGCTGAGCGACCGGCTCAGTTCATTGAGGTCGCGCAGGCTCTGACGGGTCGAGGCCGGCGACGAGTCACACATCGCCCTTTCGGCCAGCAAGCCGATGGCGTGGGCCGGCTGCCGCAAATCATGGCTGACGGTGGCCAGCAGACGGCTGCGTCCAGCGGCCACCTCTTGCAACTCGGCGTTCTTGGCCTGCAACTGGTCGGCCAGTTGTCCGTTGAGCTTGGCCAACTCAAAACCCTTGAGCACGCTCTTGCGCTGATTGCCGGCGTAGATGAGGTAAAGGACAAACATGGCCAGGGTGAAGGCGGCAAAACCCTGCGCATACGGATGTCCTTGATGCCAGGTCATCCAGGCAAAACTCAGATACACAGGCGGCGCATAGACGAGGATGGAGATCCACCGACTGGCCAGACTGAACACCGTGGCGCCGACCAGCACCAAGGTGGCCGCCAGTACCGCCGACTGCGCCAACGGGTCAAGCTCAGGGTAGATGAATAGCGCCAATGCAGTGACAAACAAGCCATCGAGCGCTTGAATCAGAATGGACAGCCGACTCCAAAACGGCAGGGTCCGCGCGCTGGGCGACTGGCGCAGCGAGAAAACCAACCCGGCCACAAATCGACCGATCAGGTAGGCCACCCAACCAATGACCCAGGTGCGCAGAAACGCCCAAGGCCCTATGTCGGTCCACGCCAGGTACAGGTACAGGCTGATCGAGCAGGCCAGCGGGCTGTTGAACAGGTAGTCGCGGTAAATAGCGCGCAGGTGCTCAGCCAGCGCTGCGGGATCTTCGTCGCGCATCGAGGCCGCGATTCGTTCGAAAAACCCCTCGCTGCGATCGTCCATGTGGGTAAGCTTCAAGGCGCCGGTCTCAAGTTGGATTGAGAGAACCATTCCATGACAATAAGAATAACATTTATTGGGGCCATCGTCTTTCATCTGCAGGCCCAACCACATCCTCGATGAGGTCGAAGACACAGCGCTGCAGCACTGCGGGGCCAAACAGCGTGTGCAGAACCGGCACCTGGGACAGACGGGCGCTGGCCTCTTAATCGTGGGCCACATCGCCTGTCATCCGCATGGCGGGGATCGTCAGTGCGTCGCTTCGATGGCGCCGCAGGGCATCGATCAACACCAGTCCATGAGACTCTCAATCGCCCAGATGAAAGTGGCTAATGATGAAATCAGGCCTGCCCGGTTCAGTCAATTCAAGGCCTGCCGCATCGACAGTGCGGTGCTGTCCTCACAGCGTCACAGCCGCAGCGCACGCGTCATGCTGTTGAGCATTCTTGGCCTGCAGGTCGTTGGTCCACTGGCCAATTTGCACCGTCACGGCATAGCCGCGTGTCATGCGGTGCCGATGCGTGAGCGCATCAGCCACATGCAGCCCCAAAAGCGACCAGACCAAACCGCTGAGTCTGGATGACTAAGGGCTGCTTTAATGCCAGGCCAACCACGCGAAGGTCAGATAGACACACATGGCCGCCGTCCAGGCATGGACCAGCCACCCTGCGGGCAATCTGAGTGCCGACCCCTAGGGGTAAAGAGCAGTGGACAGTGCCACCGCACTGTTGAAGACATGGTTGCCAAAATTGACGCTGAGCGGCTCGGCCCGCCAGCTGGGGGCTGCGCCCTTGAGCCAGCGGCGCTACCCGCGATGCTGTGGCGAGGTCTCGGCCATGAGCTCAGACATGCCCGTTGGTCTTTCCCGTCTCCAATCGCTGAGCTGACTCGGCCGTGGAAGATCGGCTCATGAGTTCTAGCAAATGGGCACGGAACACCGAGGGCCGCACCGGCTTGTGCAAGACCTGCACGCCAACCTCACGGGCCTGCGCCTCCAACTGAGCCGATACATCGCCCGTCATCAAGAGGGCCGGCAGCGTCGGGTGACCCTGTCCCAAACCCAACTGCCGCAGTCCCGCAATCAGCTCGATCCCATTGGGTTCCCGGTCACCCAGGTGATGGTCGCTGACCACCAGATCGGGCCAGCGCTGGGTCGCCCGCTGCAGCGCCTCGCCCATGTTGCGAGCCGACTGAACCTCGCACCCCCAGCCGGACATGGTCTTGGTCATGCTGACCAGCAGCAGTTCCACGTTGTCGATCACCAGCACTTTCAGACCGCGCAGGGGGTGATCGGCATCGGCCTTGGCGGGCGCGACCAGGGCCTGCTCGCTCAAGGGCGGTGCATCGACTCGAGCCAATGTGATGCCAAAGCGCGAGCCCTGCCCCGGCTGGGACTGAACACTCAAGGTGTGCGAGAGCAAAGCGGCGTAACGACGCACGATGGACAAACCCAGACCCAGACCCTCGGTGCCGGCATCGGAGGCATCCAGACGCACGAACTCCTGAAAAATCAGATCGAGCTTGCTTCCCTGGATACCCATACCGGTGTCAATTACCTGCACCTGTACCGTACTGCGGCGCTCGGACACCCTCACCTCAATGCCCCCCTGCCGGGTGTATTTGATGGCGTTGGAAACCAGATTGGCCAGAACACCGTGCAGCAGCACCGGATCGGACTGAACCCAACACTGGGTCTGATCGACCTCCCAGCTCAGCCCCTTGGTTCGCGCCGAAGCACCAAACTCGGCACTCAAGCGCATCAGCACCTGTCCGAGGTTGACTGGCCCCAGGCTGGCCTTGACCAGTCCGGCATCGAGCCGGGTCAGATCCATCAAGGTCGTGAGCGAGGCGCTGAGGGACTGGCTCAGTTCGTTGAGGTCGCGCAAGATGACCTTGACGCTGGAAAATGAACTGTCTACCAGGGCTCGTTCAGACAACAGGCCAATGGCGTGTGCCGGCTGACGCAAATCATGGCTGACGGTGGCCAGCAGCCGGCTGCGTGCACTGGCCACTTCCTGAAACTCGATGTTCTTAAATTGCAGTTCTCTGGCCAAATCGGCATTTCGGCGGGCGACCGCGAAGCTGCCCAAAATGGAC
The DNA here is from genome assembly GCA_034680305.1 of Polaromonas sp. GTDB lineage: Bacteria > Pseudomonadota > Gammaproteobacteria > Burkholderiales > Burkholderiaceae_C > Polaromonas. Next base: position 8,040 of record JAXITB010000047.1, read on the forward strand.
TTGCGGTGGTTGCTGGCATAAACCAGGTGCAGCACGAACAACACGATGATGAGCAAGCTCACGCCTTGCGCATAGGGGTGATCTTGCTCGAGCGTGGTCCACGCGAAACTAAAGTAGATGGGCGGTGCGTAGACCAGGGTGTCGACCCATCGTCCCGACAAGCTGAAGGCAGTGGCACCCACGAGAATCAGCGTCACCATGGTCGCTACCACCTGCGCATACAGGTCTACGGAGGGCACCACGAACAAGGCCAGCCAAGCCAACAGCACGCCGTTGAGGCCCTGGATCACCACCGACAGGCCGGACCAGAGCCGCACATGCGCGGGGGCGATTTCGCTTTGCCGCGGGTAAGCCAAGCTGACCACCCAGCGCACTGCCAGGTACACGCAAAACACCATGGCCCACAAACGCACCTCCACGCGGGTCTGTGCATCGGTCAGCGCGGTCAGATACACCACCACCGCCAGAGACACTGGGCTGCTGAAGGCCAGATTGCGATAGATCAGGCGCAGGTACTCGGCGGTCACCTGCGGCGACTCGGCGCGCCGGCTGCGCCACTGCCGGCGCAATTGCTGCAGCCAATACCCAGGCCCCTGCCATACGGCTGCCTCGGTCTTGCCCGGCTGCGCACTCATGAAAACGACCGCTCCGTTTGCCAGAACGGGGACTCGGTCCGGGTCTGCCTTGCGCCTTCGATCATCGCCTTGACGTGCTAAAAACAGTGAGGTTAGGAAGCATATCGCATTATCCGCAGGCCACCATCTTTAATAATGTGGTCATGAACCCCTTGCTCTCACGCCTGCAGCCCTACCCCTTCGAGCGGCTGCGCCAACTGCACGCTGGCATCACGCCGCCTTCACACCTTCGGCCCATCAGCCTGGGCATTGGTGAGCCCAGACATGCCACGCCGGCCCTCATCGAACGCGCCCTGACGGGCAACCTGGCGGGGCTGGCCAGCTATCCGGCCACCGCGGGCGAGCCTGCGCTCAAGACCGCGATGGCGGCCTGGGCGCAGCGCCGCTATGGCGTCACGATCGATGCGACGCGTCAAGTGCTGCCGGTCAACGGCTCACGCGAGGCCCTGTTTTCGCTGGCCCAGACCGTGATCGACCCGAGCCGTCCGGCCACCGTGGTGGTGCCCAACCCGTTTTATCAAATCTACGAGGGGGCTGCCTTGCTGGCTGGTGCCGAACTGCACTACGCCCCGAGCGAGCCAGCGCGCAACTTCTGCATCGACTGGAGCGCGGTGCCCGAATCGGTGTGGCAGCGCACGCAACTGGTCTATGTCTGCACGCCGGGTAATCCGGCCGGTGCAGTGATGGAGCTGCCAGAGTGGCGGCAATTGTTCGAGCTCAGCGACCGTTACGGCTTTGTCATCGCCTCCGACGAGTGCTACAGCGAAATCTACTTCCGCGACGAGCCGCCCCTGGGTGGACTGCAGGCGGCTTGGCAACTCGGTCGGCATGACTTCAAGCGCCTGATCATGCTCACCAGCCTGTCCAAACGCAGCAACGTGCCGGGGCTGCGCTCTGGCTTTGTGGCCGGCGACGCCGATCTGCTCAAAGCTTTCCTGCTCTACCGCACCGACCACGGCGGCGCCATGAGCCCGGTGGTGCAAGCGGCCAGCCGCGCGGCCTGGGACGACGAAGACCATGTGGTGGCCAACCGGGCACTGTATCGAACCAAGTTCGAGCAAATCACGCCGCTGCTGGCCTCGGTGATGGACGTCAAATTGCCCGACGCCGGCTTTTACCTGTGGGCCGGCGTGCCTGCGTCTTTTGGGGGATCCGACACCGAGTTCTCCCGCCAATTGCTGGCTCAATACAATGTGGTGGTTTTACCCGGCAGCTACCTGGCGCGCGAGGCCCCGAAAGTCGGGGGTCAGCCGCACAACCCCGGCGCCGGCCGGGTGCGCATGGCCCTCGTGGCCGAACCCGCCGAATGCCTGGAGGCGGCCGAGCGCATCGTCCAATTCATTCAATCGAGACACTGAGCCATGAATCACACCGCACTGCAATCCATCATCGACGCCGCCTGGGAAGACCGGGCCAAACTGTCCCCTGGCAGCGCCCCTGCCGACATCCGCGATGCGGTCGAACAGGTGCTGAGCCAACTCAATAACGGCAGCCTGCGCGTGGCCACCCGCGAGGGCGTGGGCCAGTGGACCACCCACCAGTGGATCAAAAAGGCGGTGTTGCTGTCCTTCCGGCTCAATGACAACGAGATCATGCGCGCCGGCGACCTCGGCTTTTTTGACAAGGTCAAGACCAAGTTCTCCCACCTCGATGCAGAGCAGATGCGCGCCGCCGGCGTTCGCGTGGTGCCGCCGGCCGTGGCCCGCCGCGGCAGCTTCATCGCCAAGGGAGCGATCCTCATGCCCAGCTATGTGAACATCGGGGCCTGGGTGGGTGAAGGCACCATGGTCGACACCTGGGCCACCGTGGGCAGCTGTGCCCAGGTGGGCAACAACGTGCACCTGTCTGGCGGCGTCGGCCTGGGCGGCGTGCTCGAGCCGCTGCAAGCGAACCCGACCATCATTGAAGACAACTGCTTCATTGGCGCGCGCTCCGAAGTGGTCGAAGGCGTGATCGTCGAAGAAAACTCGGTCATCTCCATGGGCGTGTACATCGGCCAGAGTACGCCCATCTATGACCGCGAGAACGACACCATCAGCTATGGCCGCATTCCAGCCGGCTCGGTGGTGGTCTCGGGCAACCTGCCCAAGGCCGGCGGCAAATACAGCCTGTATTGCGCGGTCATCGTCAAGCGGGTCGACGCCAAAACACGCGCCACCACCAGCCTGAACGACCTGCTGCGCGACTGATGCGCCGGCCCTGCCCTGCCCTCACCGCATGAACCCGACCCTGGAGCTGACCGAGGAGCTGATCAGCCGCGCCTCCGTCACCCCTGAAGACGGCGGCTGCCTCGAACTCATCGCAGCCCGCCTGGCCGCCCTCGGCTTTGACTGCCAGCGCCTGGACAGCGGCCCGGCCGATTTCCGGGTGAGCAATCTGTGGGCCCGCAAGCCGGGCCGTCCGGGCTCGCGCACCCTGGTTTTTGCCGGTCACACCGACGTGGTGCCCACCGGCCCGCTGGAGCGCTGGCAAAGCCCGCCCTTTGTGCCCAGCCATCGGGACGGCCGACTTTACGGGCGCGGTGCGGCCGACATGAAAACCTCGCTGGCGGCCATGGTGGTGGCCAGTGAGGAATTTTTGGCGGCACACCCCGACCCCAATTTATCGGTGGCTTTCTTGCTGACCAGCGACGAAGAAGGCCCGTCCAAAGACGGCACCGTGGTGGTGGTGCAGCAACTGCAAGCGCGTGGCGAGGTGCTCGACTACTGCATCGTGGGTGAGCCCACCAGCGTCGAACGCCTGGGCGACATGATCAAAAACG
>JAXITB010000048.1:0-11348 GCA_034680305.1 Polaromonas sp.
ACTCGGCGGTCATGATCATCAGCAATGGCGTGATCGGCATTTGCATTCTCATTGGCGGCTGGCATCACCGGGAGCAGCAGTTCCGCATTGAGGGCATGGGCGCCGGCTTCGCCGCCCTGGCCACACTGTCTGTGCTGGTGTTGGTGATGCCCTCTTTGACCACAACCGTGGCCGGCCCCTCGTACTCAAACTCCCAGTTGCTGTTTGTGGCCCTGTCTTCAGGTGGCCTGTGGCTGATTTTCGTGTTCGTGCAGACCATGCGTCACCGCGACTACTTCCTGCCAACCAGCAATGCGGCCGACGAGTCGGTGCATGCGCCAGCCCCCAGTGGCAAGCAAGCTGCTTTGAGCCTGATCATGCTGCTGCTGGCGCTCGTCAGTGTGGTTGGGCTGGCCAAGCTGCTTTCGCCGCGCATTGAGTCGACGGTCGATGGGCTGGGCGCGCCGCGAGCGGTGGTCGGCATCATCATTGCGCTGATCGTGCTGCTGCCCGAAACCTGGGCGGCCGTACGGGCAGCCCGGGCCAACCGACTTCAGACCAGCATGAACCTGGCCATCGGGTCGGCCCTGGCGAGTATCGGCCTGACGATCCCAGCGGTGGTGGCCGCCTCAGTGCTGCTTGATCTGCCCCTGACCCTGGGCCTGGTGCCCAAAGACATGGCCTTGCTGGCCCTGACCTTCCTGGTGGGCGCGATCACCCTGGCCTCGGGCCGCACCCACCTGATGCACGGCGCCATTCACCTGGTGCTGTTCGCGGCCTTTCTGTTCCTGACCCTGGTCCCCTGAGCGCGCACCCCGGCTCAACGCCGGCGGGCCCAACGCACCCCAGCGACCCCGGTGGCTGCGTGCAGCACTTTCTGCAGACGGCCCGCATCGCTGATTTCAACGGTGAAGGTCATGCGGGCGCTGCTGCCGTGCTGGTCTCGCACCGACTGGGTCTGCACGCCCACCACATTGACCTTCTCACGCGAAAACACCTCTGAAATATCGCGCAGCAGGCCTTGTCGGTCGGCCGCCTCGATGGCGATGTCCACCGGGTAGACGGCCGGGCCATGCACCGAAGCATTCCACTTGACCTCGATCACCCTTTCGGGGCTGACGGCCGCCATATTGCGAAAGTTGCCGCAGTCGCTGCGGTGGATGGCCACGCCCTTGCCGCGGGTGACAAAGCCGCGAATCGCATCGGGCGGCGCCGGTTTGCAGCATTTGGCCAATTGGGTGAGCAGCGAGTCGACGCCCACCACCAGCACGCCCCCCTGCGCCGAGCGGTCGCTGGCGGCGCGCATCCTGGCCAGCACCAGGTCGTCGGCCGAGGGCGCCGGCTCGGGCGGGCGCAGCATGTTCTCGATGGTGCGCAGGGAAAATTCGTCCTTGCCCACCACCTCAAACAGTTCGTCAGCCGCCTTGAAGCCCAGCCGGGCCGCCAGGTCGTCCAGGGCGATGGCGGTTTTGCCCTCGCGCTGCAGCAGCTTTTCGACCGCCTCGCGGCCCCGTGCCACTGTCTCTTGCAAGGCCAGCGCATTGAACCAGGCCCGCACCTTGGCGCGGGCGCGTTGACTGGCGAGAAACCCCAGTTCGGGGTTGAGCCAGTCGCGCGAAGGCCCACCCTCCTTGGCGGCGATGATCTCCACCGTCTGCCCGTTACGCAGCGGCGTGTTGAGTGTGACCAGCGCGCCGTCGACCCGCGCCCCGCGGCAGCGGTGGCCCAGGTTGGTGTGCACACTGTAGGCAAAGTCCACAGGGGTGGCGCCATGAGCCAGTTCGACCACCGCCGCCTCGGGGGTCAGCACATAGATGCGGTCTTCGAGCAGGCCCTGCTGGCCCGGACTGCTCAATGGGCCGGACATCTCCCGCTCCCAAGCCAGAAGTTGGCGCAGCACCGCGATCTTGGCCTCGTAGGGGCCGCTGGCTGTCACCCCCGCATAGCCCTTGTTGCCCGCTTCCTTGTAGGCCCAATGGGCGGCCACGCCGCTTTCGGCATGGGCATGCATGTCAGGGGTGCGAATCTGGATCTCGATGGCCCGGCCGGCCGCGTCGCGCACCACGGTATGCAGCGACTGGTAGCCGTTGGGCTTGGGCCGGGCAATGTAGTCGTCAAACTCACCCTCGACCTGAACGAAGCGCTCATGCACATGAGCCAGCACCGCGTAGCAGGCCTTGACGTCGGGCGCGATCACGCGCAGGGCCCGCACGTCAAAGACCTGCTCAAAGCCCAGCGACTTGCCGCGCATCTTGCGCACGATGCTGTAGATGTGCTTGGGCCGGCCCTGCACCGTGACATCCATGCCTTGCTGGCGCAGTTCGGTTTGCAGCTGCGTCTGCAAGGCCTTGACATAGTCTTCGCGCTGCAGACGCTTTTCGTCAAGCAGGCGTGCAATGTCACGGTAGGTCTGAGGCTCGGTGAATCGAAAGGCCAGATCCTCCAGCTCCCATTTGAGCTGCCAGATCCCCAGGCGATTGGCCAGTGGCGCGAACACATGGAGCGACTCATGGGCCATGGCCGGCGCGGGCGCTTGCTTGCTGGCTGCAAAGTAGCGCAAGGTCTGCAGGCGCGAGGCCAAGCGCAGCATGACAACCCGCAGATCGCGCGAGAAGGCCAGCAGCATTTTGCGCACCGTCTCGGTCTGCGCGGCCCGGTCGTCGCCGCGCTGACTGGGGCTCTGTGCCAGGCGAGCCTGGCGCTGAAGCTTGACCAGCTTGGTGGTCTCCAGCGCCAAATCGGCCTGGCCCTGGCCAAAGCCCGCGGCAATGACTTCGGCCGGCTTATTGAGATGGTCGCAGGCATAGACCAAGTAGCTGGCCGCCTGCATGGCTTGAGAGCCACCCAGATTCTGCAAGATGGCGGCTACGCCATCGGCATGATCCAAGATGGGCTCGCCGGTATCGAGCAAGCGCCCGGCCAGCAGGGGCTGTGCAAACGCGCGAGCACGGCTCAAGGCCTCGGTGTCCTCAGGCTCGCCCTGCCCGGTCACGGCCAGGATGGTGCCGGCCGCCAAAGGCTGGCCTGGCGCCTGGACTCTCGCACTCTTCATGGCAAAGCAGCGCTGCCTCAGGCGGGCAAAAGAAAGTCGAGTACCGCCTCAAGCTGATCAGCGGCGATCAGGGTCGGCGCGTGGCCCACACCCGCAAACTCGACCAGACGTGCCTTCGGTCCGCAGCGCGTCATCGCCCGAGCGCTTTCGCGGCTGAGCAGTTCGGAATCAGTGCCGCGCAGCAGCAAGGTCTCGGCCGTGATCTGCTCGTAGACCGCCTGCATGAACTGGCCCGACTGTTCATTGGCCGCCTCGCTCAGATGGGCAAAAGGCTGAGCGATGGCCGGGTCGTAATGGAAGGCCCACCGGCCATCTTCAAGCGGCCTGAACATCGGGGCATTGAGTTCATGCCACTGCTGGGCGCTGTGCGGCCCAAAGCCTGTGAGCGTGGCGCGCAGCGCCGCCACCCCGGCCTCCAGCGAGGCAAAAGGCCCGCCTTGCCCCACATAAGCCTTGATGCGCGCCAGCCCCGCCCAGGCCAGTTGCGGCCCGACGTCGTTGAGCAGCAAGCTGGTGATGGGCCGCACCAGCGCTTGCGGCTGAGCCGCGGCCAGCATGCCGATGATGCCGCCCATGCTGGTGCCGACCCAGTCGAGTCGGCCAACGGGCGCTTGCGCGTGCAACTGCTGCAGCAAGGCCTGCATGTCGGCCAGATAAGTCATGGGTTGATACAGGGCCGGATCGCTCAGCCAGGGACTGCGGCCGCGCCCCACCACATCGGGGCAGACCACACGCAATGGCTGCCCACACGCCTGCGCCCTTTGGAGCAGCGCCCGAGCCAGCACATCAAAATCGCGCCCGTGGCGGGTCAGGCCATGGACGCACAGCACCAGTCGGCCCGCATCGGCCGGGCCCCACTGCCAGTAGCCCATCGGGTGTCCGCCAGACGCATCGGGGCAAGGGACGTACTGAAGTTGTGGCTCGTTCATGAAAGGTCAGCGCAATCGAGGCGCTTGGTAATCTGCGGTCAATCAGGTGGCTGCGCTCGATCAGCACAGGCCAACATTGTCACCCCAATCGAACAGGAGGAACACATGCTCAAGGGCAAGACAGCACTCGTGACCGGATCGACCAGCGGCATCGGACTGGGCATCGCCAAGGCCCTGGCCGGTCAGGGCGCCAACATCGTGCTTAATGGCTTTGGTGACGCGGCCGGGCCGCAGGCCGAAATCGCCGCACTCGGGGTGCAGGTGGCCTATCACGGGGCCGACATGAGCCGGCCCGCCGAAATTGAAGCCATGATGAAGTTCGCCGCCGAGCGCTTCGGGCGAGTCGACATCCTGGTCAACAACGCCGGCATTCAGCATGTGGCCAAGATCGAAGACTTTCCGGTCGAGCGCTGGGACGCGATCATGGCCATCAACCTGAGCAGCGCTTTTCACGCCACCCGTCTGGCCTTGCCGGCCATGAAGGCGGCCAACTGGGGCCGCATCATCAACGTGGCCTCGGTGCATGGCTTGGTGGCATCTGCCGAAAAGGCGGCCTATGTAGCGGCCAAGCACGGCATCGTGGGCTTGACCAAAGTCGCCGCGCTGGAGACGGCCACCACCGGCGTGACCTGCAACGCGATCTGCCCAGGCTGGGTGCTGACGCCGCTGGTGCAAAAACAGGTCGATGCCAGGGCCCAGGCCCTGAACATCTCCAACGAGGAAGCCAAGCGGGTGCTGCTTGGCGAAAAAGAGCCGTCCATGCAGTTCACCACGCCCGAAGAGTTGGGTGCGCTGGCGGTGTTTTTCTGCTCACCGGCCGCCAACAACGTGCGCGGCGCAGCCTGGAACATGGATGGCGGCTGGGCCGCACAGTAAGACCCGTGGCAGTCAGCGAGGAGCGGCGGTCGGCCTGCTGACCAACTCCATGCCGACCGGGGCCGCCAACTCGGGCGGTTCAGGCAAGTCGAGCCGAGCCAGCACCGGGCCGCCCGCGCTGGCCGCCAGTTCGGCGTGGCGCGGCCCCACCGACTTGAGCATCAGACCCTCGTGAATGAGCGAGCCCACCAGATAGGGTTTGCCGGGCTGGCCGTCAACGGACAGCAAAGCCACGCCACGTCGCCCCTGCGCAATCACGCCGAGCAGTTGGTACCGGCTCGGCGCGGCGACGGCCTGCGCTGAAGCCGCTGCGGGCGCGCTCAGCCAGGCAGCAATGGCTGCGGGGCGAACCTGCGGCGCCGCATGCACGGGTGCGGGCATGGCCTGCGGTGTCGGCTCCAGCCAGCGCAAGGTCCAACCCACCGCGCTCAACCCAGTGATCGCCCAGACGAGCACCGTCAACAAGAGCAGCGGCAGAGGCAAGCGAACAGGCATGCGCGGATTATGATCGAGCCATGTCAAGCACCGACCTCCCCCTTCTTCGGAAAACACAGCAGCGCGGCTTCACCCTGATCGAACTGATGGTGGTGCTGGTCATCATCGGTGTGCTGGCTGCCCTGATCGTGCCCAATGTGCTCGACCGCGCCGACGACGCCCGCGTGACGGCCGCCCGCACCGACATCGCCAACCTCCAGCAGGCCCTCAAGCTCTACAAACTCGACAACCAGCGCTTCCCCACGGCCGAACAAGGTCTGCAGGCGCTGGTCAGCCGACCCACCGCCGGCCCGCTGCCGCCCAACTGGCGCGCCACCTTGGACAAACTGCCGGGCGACCCCTGGGGGCGTCCCTATCAGTACATGAATCCCGGACTCAAGGGCGAAGTGGACGTGATGTCTTTTGGCGCCGACGGCCAGCCCGGCGGTGAGGGCAAGAACGCCGACATCGGCTCTTGGCAGTAAGCGTCGGGCAGCGCACCGACCCAAGCAGCACCCCGATGGACCCCATGGCTTGCCAGCCCAGCCATGACCACACCGCCAAGCACCAGCGCACCCAAGGGGGTCTGACGCTGCTGGAGTTGCTGGTGGTGCTGACCGTGGCGGCCCTGGCCACTGCAGCCGTCAGCCTGAGCCTGCGCGACCCGGATCAGCGGGCTTTGCAGCGCGAAGGCGAACGCCTGGCGGCCTTGCTCGAAAGCGGCCGAGCGTGGTCGCGCAGTTCCGGCCAGGTGCTGCGCTGGACGGCTGGGGCAGACGGCTTTGCCTTCGAGGGTCACACCCCCAAGCGGCCGCCCGAGCCCTGGCAGACCCCCGGGATCGAGGTGCAATGGACACAGGTGGCACAAGCCCAAGCCCTGGTGCTGGGCCCCGAACCCGTCATCGCCCCACAGGCCATCACTTTGCGCCTGCGCCAGCAGCAGCTGACGCTCAGCTCAGACGGCCTGCGGGCCTTTGAGGTGCGCGCGCCATGAACTGCCCCCACAGGCCAACGCGCAGCCCGGGCTTTACCCTGGTAGAGGTTCTGGTGGCGCTGGCCATCGTGGCGGTGGCCCTGGCCGCCGGCCTGCGCTCGAGCGGCGCGCTCGTTTTGCACGCGCAGCGCCAGGGTGAACAATTTCTGGCCCAACTCTGCGCTGAAAACGAGTTGGTCAGGCTGCGCCTGAGCCGCCGTTTGCCTGACATCGGGCAGATTGACTTTGACTGCCGGCAGGGCGGGCAGTCGTTGGGCGGCCAGTTGGTGGTCAGCGCCACACCCAATCCCAACTTCCGCCGCATCGAAGCGCGCGTGATCAGCCAGGACCAGCGGCCCCTGCTCAGCCTGGTCACCGTGATGGGCCGCACCTAAAAATGCGGCGCGCGCGCGGTTTCACGCTGGTCGAGGTGCTGGTGGCCATCAGCGTGCTGTCGCTGTTGGCCCTGATGGGCTGGCGCGGCATCGAGACGGTGCTCAGCACCCGCACCCAGGTCGCCGACAAGACGGCCCGGGTGGCACAACTGCAGACCGGACTGGCTCAGTGGCGCGCCGATCTGCAGGCCATGACAGAGATGGGCTCGGTGCCAGCGCTCGACTTCGATGGGCTGGTCTTGCGCATCACCCGCATCGACCGCAGCCTGCCGGGTCAGCCCCTGCGGGTGGTGGCCTGGAGCCGGCGCGTGATCTCTGATCAGCATCAGGGACTGGGCAGTTGGGTGAGGTGGCAATCGCCCCCCTTGAGCAAACGCTCGGAGCTGGCGCTGGCCTGGGCGCAAGCCCAGCGTTGGGCGCGCAACCCGAGCCAGGAAGACATCAGCCGGGAGGTGGCCATTGCGGGCATTGACAGCTGGCAACTGCTCTACTTTCGCAAGAGCAGTTGGACCAACCCTTTGTCGGCAGCCGATGCCGCACCTGCCGCGCCAGCCAGCGATGGCGCTACGCCCCCAACGGCCGCGCCGGCCTTGCCCGAGGGCATACGCCTGGTGCTGCAGGTGCGCCAGGACTCCGGCATCCAGGGAACCCTGACTCACGACTGGGCCAGGCTGATCGACGGAGACGCCCGACCATGAGCCGGCGACTGCCTCTGCGGCAAGCCGGCGCAGCCCTGCTCAGCGCCTTGCTGATCGTCACCTTGGTGGCCAGCCTGTCGGCGGCCGCGCTGTGGCAGCAATGGCGACTGACCGAGGTGGAACGCCACGAACGAGGCCGGCAACAGTCAGACTGGATTCTGTACGGTGCGATGGACTGGGCCCGACTGATCCTGCGCGAAGACGCCCGCAGCGGCGGTGCCGATCACCTGGGCGAACCCTGGGCTGTGGCCCTGCAAGAAGCCAGACTGTCTAGCTTTCTGGCCAGCGACCGCAACGCCAGTGGTCTGAGCGACCTCAGCGATGTGTTCCTGTCGGGCCGCATCGAAGACATGCAGGGCCGCCTGAATCTGAGCAATCTGGTGGCCGATGGCAAGCTGTCCGAACCAGACATCGCGATGGCCGAGCGCCTGTTCGCCCTGATCGAGCTGCCCGTACCTCTGGCGCGGCAAATGGCCAGCAACCTGCGCGATGCCATGGCCGCCAGCCCGCCGGGCGATGGGCGCGACCGCCCCTTCCTGCCCCAACGCATTGACCAACTCGTTTGGCTGGGACTGAGCGCCGAGCAGGTAGCCCGACTGGCGCCCCATGTGAGCCTGTTGCCTCAACGCACCACGCTCAACCTGAACACCGCCAGCGCCGAACTGATCAGCGCCAGCGTCAAGGGGCTGGACCTGGGTCAGGCCCGCAAGATGGTCGAAGGGCGCCAGCGGCAGCACTGGCCCGACCTGGGCCGGGCCGACGCAGCGCTGGGCGGGCGGGCCACCTTCAGCGCCGACAGGCACGGCCTGAGCTCGCGTTTTTTCAGTGTCACCGGACAACTCCGGCAGGAAGATCTCCAGATCAGTCAGCAGGCGCTGATGCGCCGCGACGGCCTGGAAGTGCGCATCGTCTGGCGGCGCAGCCAGACCCATCCTTACGGGGGCGCGGCTACGCCCTAGAACACCCCGATCAGGCCCCAACCGGCGTCAAATGCTGTTAATCGCACTTGACAAGCCCATGTGTCATGTTAAATTGACACATTGAGATGTCCCATTTCGGCGACATCAAACCGCCGGAGGGTCTGATGAGCATGAACCTACGCATCGAGCAAGCGCTCGAGCAACAGTTTTCACGGGTCCACACCGCCGGCTCCCCGCCCCGACTCATGGCCGCCATGCGCCATGCGGTGTTTCCGGGCGGCGCCCGAATCCGGCCTCAGTTGTGCCTGGCCGTGGCCACGGCCTGTGGCGACGACGCCAGCGCCCTGAGCAATGCGGCGGCCATCAGCATCGAGTTGCTGCACTGCGCTTCGCTGGTGCATGACGACATGCCCTGCTTTGACAATGCCGACATTCGCCGCGGCTTGCCCACGGTGCACAAACAGTTCGGCGAGCCCCTGGCCTTGCTGGCCGGTGATGCCCTGATCATCCTGGCTTACCAGGCGCTGGCCCAGGCCGGCACGCGCTGGCCGCAGCGCTTGGCCCCGTTGCTGCAGATCGTCTGCGAAGGCACCGGCGCCCCCGAGGGCATCGTCGCCGGTCAGGCCTGGGAATGCGAGCCCAAGGTCGCTTTGAGCCAGTACCAGCGCGCCAAGACCGGCGCCTTGTTCGTGGCCTCCACCTGTGCCGGCGCCATTGCCGCCGGGGTCGACCCGCAACCCTGGCGCCGGCTGGGCGATTGCCTGGGCGAGGCCTATCAAGTGGCCGATGACATCCGCGACGTCATGGGTCAGGCCCTGGCCATCGGCAAGCCGCAAGGCCAAGACGCACACCATGGCCGGCCCAGCTCGGCCGCCGATCTGGGCCTCGTTGGCGCGGTGGCCTATTTCCGTGAACTCATGCAAGCGGCCATCGACTCGGTGCCCGCCTGCCCGGCCCGCCGGGCCATGCAGCAACTGGTACTGGCCGAGTCCGAGCGCCTGTTGCCGCAACATGCCCGCGAGCAAATCGCGCGCGGCGTCGTCGAGCCGGGTCTGGCATGAGCCTGTCGGGGGCCAGCGCGGCCGCGCCGCAGGAACTCGGCTGGCGCGAGCGCTGGCTGAACTGGCTGGACCAGCGGCTGAGCAGCCCCAGCATGTACCGCTGGGCCCTGCTCAACCCCCTGGGCCGACTGATCATGCGGCGGCGGGCGCAGCAACTGTTCGAATTGATGGCCGGCTTTGTGCACAGCCAGGTGTTGCTGGCCTGTGTGCGCCTGGGTTGGTTTGAAGCCCTGCTGGTGCGCCCCCGGACGCTGGCCGAACTGCAGCAAATGAGCCCCATGCCGGCCGACAGCCTGCAGCGTCTGATCGGTTCGGCCCTGAGCCTGGGTCTGATCGAAGTGCGCGGGCCCCGCTACGGCCTGGGCCCACTGGGCACACCGGTGGCCGCCCACGCTGGCCTGCGCGCCATGATCGAGCACAACGCCCTGCTCTACGCCGATCTGAGCGATCCCCTGCGCCTGCTGCAACGCCCGGAGCTGTCGGGCATGCACGCCTACTGGCCCTACCCCACCGGCAGCGGCCAGGAAGAGCCCTCTGAGCCCTCTGAGCCCACTGAGCGCTCTGAGCGCTCGCCAGTGCCCCACCCAGGCGCCAGCCAGTTGCCGCCCACTACCGAGCTGAGCCTGAGCGACTTCAGCCAGCCTCGCGCCGACGCCGCCCAGGTGGCTCGCTACTCCGAACTGATGGCCCGCTCGCAACGCTTTCTCATCGAGGAGTTGCTGGTCGCCCATGACTTTGCCCAACATCGCCTGGTGCTCGACGTCGGTGGCGGCCAGGGCGGCTGGGTCATGGCACTGGCCAGGCATGCGCCGGCGCTGAAGCTGCAACTGTTTGACCTGCCGCCGGTGGCCGAACTGGCGCGCCAGCGCATCACCGAGGCAGGGCTGAGTCATCGCATTGCCTGTCACGGCGGCAGTTTTCGCAACGACGAGTTGCCACGCGGGGCCGATCTGATCACCCTGCTGCGGGTGGCCCACGACCACGCCGACGAGGCCGTGCTGGGACTGCTGCAGGCCATCCATGCCGCTCTGCCTGTAGGCGGCCAGTTGCTGCTGGCCGAGCCCATGGCCCAGCCTGAGGGTCAGCCCTCGTGCAGCGACCCCTACTTCCACTTCTATTTGCTGGCCATGGGACGTGGCCGCTTGCGCACCGCCGCCGAACTCAGCGCGCTGATCAGCCAGGCTGGTTTTGCCCAGGTGCGCACCGTGTCCAACCCGGTTCCCTTGCACGGCACGGTGTTGCTGGCACGCAAGTCCTGAAGCTTCGCGAAAGGCCAAATCTAAGTGTTTACCCTAGTTTACGCCTCAATGCGTCAATTAAAGTTGACATATCTCAATGTCAACTCAAGAATGCAGTCATGAAAGCTTCAGCCATCGTCTTCCAGAGCCCCCGGCAACTGTCGGTACAGCCCCTGGACCTGCGGCCCCTGGGCCCCGGCGAGGTCGAAGTCGAGGTCGACTTCAGTGGCATCAGCACCGGCACCGAGCGCCTGCTCTGGGACGGCAGCATGCCCGCCTTCCCCGGCATGGGCTACCCCCTGGTCCCCGGCTATGAAACCACCGGACACATCAGCCGCTTGCACCCGCAAGGCACTGAAGGCCTGCGCGTGGGTGACCGGGTGTTCGTACCCGGCTCCTACAGCTTTGAGGGGGTGTACAACCTCTTCGGTGGCGCGGGCTCCCGCCTGATCGCTGCCAGCACCCGCCTGGTCAAGGTCCAAGACGCGCTCGAGCGCCAGGCCACCTTGCTGGCTTTGGCCGCTACCGCCTATCACAGCGTGGCCATGGGCGGCACCCGCGACCCGGCTGCACCACCGGCCCTGATCGTCGGTCACGGCATCATGGGACGCCTGCTCGCTCGGCTGACGGTGGCCGCTGGCGCCCCCGCCCCGGTGGTCTGGGAGACCCAGGCAGAGCGTCGCCACGGCGCTGACGGCTATACCGTCATCGACCCCAAAGACGACGACCGCAAAGACTATCCCGCCATCTACG